>JAYUWU010000043.1:0-2225 GCA_043753365.1 Gemmatimonadaceae bacterium
GCGACGGGTCGTGGATGCATGATGGTGACCAGGGAAGCGCTCGCCCACCTTGGCATGCCTGTAGAAGGCACGACCGTAGCCGTGCAGGGATTCGGCAACGTCGGGTCCGTAGCCGCGCAGCTGCTTCAGCGAGAAGGCTGCAAGATCATTGCAATCGGCGATCGTTCAGTGTCGATACACGATCCTGACGGAATCGATGTTGAGGACGCCGTCGCGTACGTCAAAAAAAATCGTACGCTCGACGGATATACGCGCGGACAGGTGATCAGTGGAGCCGACCTCCTCACGCTCGACGTCGACGTCCTTTTGCCAGCAGCTCTCGAGAATGTCATCACGACAAAAAATGCCGCGCAGATCAGGGCACGCATCGTCTGCGAGGGAGCCAACGGCCCGACGACCGCCGCTGCGGATTCGATTCTCGAGGAGAACGGGGTCTTCGTCATCCCTGATATCCTCGCCAATGCGGGTGGTGTAACGGTCTCGTACTTCGAGTGGGTTCAGGATCGGGGCGGCTATTTCTGGACGGAACAGGTAGTCAACGAACGCCTTGGCGAGATCATGGTGAACAGCTTCCATAGTGTTCTGTCCCTTGCGACGCAGCACAAGGTGAACATGCGCACCGCCGCGTACATGCTGGCGATCAGCAGGGTTGCGAATGTACACAGGCTTCGTGGCATTTACGCCTGATGCGCCTCGTTGTCGCCGTTGTCGGCAAGCCGCGGAACGCGGCTCTGGCAGCGGCGATCAATGAGTATGAAACTCGGGCGGCGCGGTACTGGCCGCTCGAAGTCAATGAAGTGCGCGAAGAGCGCGCAGGCTCCATTTCCCCGGCCGAAGTGCGTGAACGTGAGGGAGTGCGTCTTCTCGAGCGGATCGGCAATGGCCGGGTCGTCGCTTGCGATCCAGGCGGAAAGTCCTTCACATCGGAGGACTTTTCCTCGTGGATGCAGCACGAACGGGAGAGCGAGCGCGACTGCTCGATCGTTATCGGGGGCGCGTATGGACTTTCAGAAGCCGTTCTGGACAGGTCAGTGATGCGACTGTCGCTCGCGCCGTGGACGCTGCCTCATGAGCTGGCGAGGCTCGTGCTCGCGGAACAACTCTATCGAGCCGGGTCGATCGTGCGCGGCGAGCCCTACCACAAGTGATTCCCGCCGGTGTCTGAGTGGTTCGAATCCTGGTTCGGCGAGCAGTATGTTGCGCTGTATCCGCATCGCGATGCGGCAGAAGCGGAGCATGCCGTTCAGCTGATAGAACGGTTTGTCGACAGCGGTTCGATGCACCGCGTGCTCGACCTTGCGTGCGGCGGAGGACGGCACGCGAGAGTACTGACGACCCGGTGGGAGACAGTCGGCCTCGACCTGTCTCCCGTCTTGCTCCGTCTTGCCCGCACAGAAGCACCAGCAGCGGAATTCGTACGCGGCGACATGCGCGTGCTTCCGTTTCGCGAGGGCTCGTTCGAGCTGGTCGTGAATCTGTTCACGAGCTTTGGATACTTTGCCGATGATGAGAGCCACCTCGCTGTCATCCAGGAGGTCGCGCGAGTCACGTCACACGGTGGTACGTTCGTTCTCGACTTTCTCAATACCGCACACCTTCGCGATACTCTGGTGCCATATGATGAAACAGAAATCGGCGGCAGGATCGTCGAGCAGCGCCGCGAGATTTCCGATGACGGGCGTTACGTCACAAAACGAATCTGCATCCGCGGGGAGCCACGTGAGTATACCGAGCGCGTTCGGCTCTTCGAGAAGGAAGAGCTCGGCCGCATGATGCAGAAGTCGGGGTTTCAGATAAGCTCGGTATACGGCAACTACGACGCGCATCCGCTAACTGATGAATCGCCCCGCGTCATCCTTTTCGGAAAGCGAACTTGACCCTCCGCACCGTCAGTACTCCGATTACTGGATCCCCGCTGGCGCAGGTCGCGCTCGCGCGCAAATCCCCGGAATGGTTCGCCGTCGCTCCCTCGACGGCGAAGGGATGGGAAGACCGGGCAAGGCTCATCAGGTCTTCGTTGCTGCACGAAGATTGGATCTCGGCCCTCGCCCCGGCATTCGGCGCCGGGACGGTTGCGTCCGATCGACTCGAGCGTGCCGCAACGTCGGGTTTCGTCGTGACCGCAGGCCAGCAGCCGGGATTGTTCGGCGGGCCGTTGTACACGTGGTGGAAAGCACTTACCGCGCTCGCCGTTGCTGACCGGCTTCAGGAACTTACCGGATTGC
>JAYUWU010000044.1:0-2222 GCA_043753365.1 Gemmatimonadaceae bacterium
GTGTGAAACGATCCGTCGCGTCCTGTGATCCCCTGAACGAGGAGCCGCGTCGAGTTGTCGATGAAAATGCTCACGCTGCTTTCCCCGTTGCGAGTGAAACCGCCTTCTTGACCGCCTCGTCCATGTCCGTCATCGCCGAGAAGCCGTTCTCAGTAAGAATCTTGAGAGCGATCTCCTCGTTTGTACCTGTGAGGCGGATGACGATCGGAACCGTGAGCGGGTTTTGCCTGGTCGCCGTCACGATTCCGTTGGCGACGTCATCAGTGCGGGTAATGCCGCCAAAGATGTTGAACAGAATTGCCTTCACGCTCGGATCTGACGTGATTATGCGGAGCGCATTGACGACCTTCTCCGGATTCGACGAACCGCCGATGTCGAGAAAGTTCGCCGGCTCCCCGCCGTAATACTTCACGAGATCCATCGTCGCCATGGCGAGGCCCGCGCCGTTCACGACGCAGCCGACGTTACCGTCGAGCTTGATAAAAGTAAGGTTTGCCTTTCGCGCCTCGACCTCGCTCGGTGCCTCGGCGGATTCGTCGCGCAGCGCTGCAATGGAGTGAAGTCGATCCAGCTCGTTGTCATCGACGACCATTTTTGCATCGAGCGCAACCACATCGCCTGCCGGAGTCGTGACCAGCGGATTGATCTCGGCGAGCGACGCGCCGCTCTGGATGAAAGCGGTGTAAAGCTGCTGCATGATCTTCGCCGCTGAACGCGCTTTCTTCACATCGTCATATAGAAAAAATCCCATCTCCATCGCTTCATAGGCCTGGAGACCGTATCGCGGATCAACCGGCACCCTCATGATCTTGTCAGGAGTATTCGCCGCGACCTCTTCGATGTCGATTCCGCCGGCCGGGCTCACCATGAACACAGCGCGTTTCGATGCGCGGTCAACGATGATTCCGACGTACGCCTCGGTCTCGATGTCGGCAGCAGGAGTGACCAGAACCTTCTGAACCGGGAGGTCCTTGATGGTCAGCTGGAGGATCTTTTCAGCGATATCACGCGCCTCTTCGGGTGATTTCGCGAGCTTTACGCCTCCGGCCTTGCCGCGACCGCCAGCGTGAACCTGCGCCTTTACGACTACCGTCCCGCCAAACTTGCGAGCTATCGCCTCGGCTTCAGCCGCTGTCGTTGCGACCTCGCCGGGTGGGATCGGAATGCCGGCATTCCGAAAAATTTCCTTCGCCTGATACTCGTGGATATTCACGCTATCTCCGCTCCGCGCACCAACCGCGGGTGAGTGGTTACCTGTGATGACTCAATGAAATTAACGGGCTATGGTAGTCCCTGCGCGGCCATGCACGGCATCGAGTCCGCGACTCAGCTCGGTGATGATCGCTCGACCGCCAGTGCCTTTCACGTATGCGACGGCGGCTCTGACCTTTGGACCCATGCTACCCTCGCCGAATGCACCCTCGTCGTCGAGTCGTTCCGCATCCTTGACCGACAAGTTCGAGAGCGGCGCCTGAGCATCAGTCCCCCATCCCGTATAAACGGCATCGACGTCGGTCAGCACGAGAAAGAGCTCGGCCCCGAGCTCCCGTGCCAGCACCGCCGCGGCGAGGTCCTTGTCGACTACCGCGTCCACGCCTTCGAGACCCAGTCGTTCGTCGCGATACACAGGTATCCCGCCGCCACCACAGGCAATCACGACGGTGCCATTCACCACGAGCTGCCGGATCGTGTCGATCTCGTTTATGGCGATTGGCTCGGGGCTTCCAACGACGCGCCGGTGGTGCCCGCGCGAGTCGAGCTCGACAGCATGCCCTTCGCCTTCGAGCAGCCTCGCCCGCGCGGCGGGAATGGCGTGGCCGATGAATTTTGTAGGTTTCGAGAGTGCAGGGTCTGCAGGGTTCACGACTACCTGCGTAATGACAGTCGCTACTCTCCGGTCGTTGCCAATCCTGCGAAGGGCATTCTCGACGGATTGCTGGATCATGTATCCAATCCATCCAGCCGTACTCGCGACGAGAACGCCGAGAGGCAGGGGCGCGACGTCGGCGCGCGCGACTTCGTTGCGCACAAGCTCATCGCCGACCTGCGGCCCGTTGCCGTGAACGATGCACACGTTCCATCCTTCGGCGACGAGATCAACGATTGGCCCGAGGCTCTCGCGCGTGTGCCTGAACTGGTCGCCGATGGATGACCGTTCACCCGGCGGAGACAACGCGTTGCCGCCGAGAGCGATAACGGCCGTCCTGGTCATCGTCCCACCA
>JAYUWU010000045.1:0-2214 GCA_043753365.1 Gemmatimonadaceae bacterium
CCAGCTCCTTCGCACCCGCCGCAACGATCTCGGTTTTGAGAGACAGAAGTCTGCCAACCCCGATCTCGAACGGCTCGAACTGTGAGATCTGCGATCCGACATGCATGTCGAGCCCGGCGAGGCGAATATATTTCATCGCGAGCGCACGCTTGGCGACCACAAGGGTTTCGTCGTAAGGAATGCCGAACTTCATTCCCTTCTCGCCCGTTCGCGTGTAGGGGTGAGGCGTGTCGACCATAACTTCCGGATTGACGCGAAGCGCCACCGGCGCACGCACTCCCAGGCCACCGGCAACCCGGTCGAGAAGCACAAGCTCCTCTTCCGACTCCACATTGATGAGCAGCACGCCAAGCGTCAGCGCCTCGATCATTTCGCGCTCGGTTTTCCCGACTCCGCTGAACACGATATCTGCACCGCCGAATCCCGCCAGCTGCGCGCGGTGCATCTCGCCGCCTGACACGATGTCGACGCCGGCACCAAGGCCCCGCAGGACGCCGAGAATCGCGATGTTGGAGTTGGCCTTTACGCTGTAATGAAGCCGGTGAGGCAGTCCCGCCAGGGCGGAAGCAAGCCGCGCGTACTGAGACCTGATGCCATCGACGCTGTATACATACGCCGGGGTTCCTACCTCGCGCGCGACGTGTTCAAGCGAGACACCATCACAGCAGAGCACGCCGTCGGAGAGATTGAACCGCGAATCAGGGGCCGCCGACCCGTGGTTGAGCGTGATGGCCGACAATCCCGCGGCCGTCGGATTGGTCTCAGTCGCGCTCAATACGCCTTCGCCCAGAGGGCCTCGTGCAAAGACTTGCCACCACACTTGAGGCATGTCGCCGGAGCGTCGGCGGACCTGAATTCCTCGTCGGGCAGCACCCGGATAGTCGCTTTCGTTTCTTCCTTTATCGACTGCTCGCAGGCTTCGCCCCCGCAGAATCCGGCGTACACAAAAGCGCCATCGCCGGCCATTACCTCGCGGAATCGGTCGTAGGTGATGGCGCCACGCATGCTGTTTGCCTCCCGCCGCTCATAGGCTGCGACCCGCATGTCCGTCTGCATTACGCTCAACAGATCCGCCACGTCCTCCCCGATGGAATCGAGGGTCACCGTGCGCTTGACGCGATTGTCGCGGCGGACCAGCACACACTGGTTCGCATCGAGGTCACGTGGACCGAACTCGAGCCGCAAGGGGATTCCGCGCAGCTCCCACTCGTAGTATTTCGCCCCGGGCTTCATTCCTTCGCGGTCGTCGAGGTGCACGCGGAGCTTTCCCGTTTTCCGGCGCTCCCACCCGTTGAGATCCCCGCAGATCTTGCGAGCAGCCTCAAGCACCCGTGCCTTGTCCTCGTCGCTGCGCCAGATCGGGACGATCACAAGCTCGATGGGAGCCAGAAATGGAGGAACGCGAAGGCCGAAGTCGTCGCCGTGAGTCATCACCAGGCCGCCGATCAGGCGCGTCGACACTCCCCAGCTCGTGTTCCACGCGAACTCTGTGTCACCAGTTTCCGTTTGGAACTTGACCTCGAACGCACGGGCGAAATTCTGGCCGAGATTGTGAGACGTCCCAGCCTGGAGCGCCTTGTTGTCCTGCATCATGGCCTCGCAGGAATAGGTGCGAAGTGCACCGGCGAATCGCTCTGAATTAGTCTTGATGCCAGTCACGACGGGCATCGCCATCCAGCCTTCCATGAAGTCGCGATACACGTCGAGCATCTTGCGAGCCTCGTCCTCTGCCTCTGATTCCGTCGCATGAGCGGTGTGACCTTCCTGCCACAGGAACTCGAGCGTTCGCAGGAAAAGCCTCGTCCGCATTTCCCACCTGACGACGTTTGCCCACTGGTTGATCAGAAGTGGCAGATCCCTGTAACTCTGAATCCACTTCGCAAACATCGCGTAGATGATGGTTTCCGACGTGGGCCGTATAACGAGCGGCTCTTCGAGTTTCTTCCCGCCGCCGTGTGTAACCACGGCAACCTCGGGAGCGAATCCTTCCACATGTTCCGCCTCCTTGTGGAGGAAGCTCTCGGGAATCAGCATCGGGAAATACGCGGTTTGATGGCCGGTGTCCTTGAACATCGTGTCAAGCCGGCTTTGCATGCGCTCCCATATACCGTAGCCGCGGGGACGGATGACCATGCACCCCCGGACCGGCGAATAGTCGGCCAGCTCGGCGCGGAGAACCGTTTCGTTGTACCACGCGCTGAAGTCAGCAGCGCG
>JAYUWU010000046.1:0-5445 GCA_043753365.1 Gemmatimonadaceae bacterium
GGCAACAATCTCGAGCAGATCACGTTCGACGACACCTTCGACGGCTTTCCGATGTTCAGTCCCGATGGGAAAAGCCTGATATGGGCGTCCAACAGGCACGCCGACAAGCCGGGCGAGACCAACCTGTTCATAGCTGAGTGGCAGTAGCTCGGGCTAAAAAGCGATGCTCAGGCCGGCGCTGATCGTACGACCGGGGAGGATCGTGATGTTGTCGGGCTCGTTGCGCTGCTCGTCGAGAAGATTCTCGCCATCGAGTGTCAGCGTCATCCCGCGGACCAGTCCGACTCCGAAGCGTCCGCTGACTCGCGTCACTCCGTCGTAAGTCTTCCAGTACTGTCGCAGACCAGCACCGATGACTGGAATGTCCTCGGCGCCCCTGGCACGCAGCAACGCGAGGCGGTCGTAGCTGATCCAGTTCGACGCGCGCGCAACTGTCGAAGACGCGAACCAGCGCCCTTGTGAAAAAGATGCGTTCAACCCAAGCGTGCTCCGCGGCACCTCGAACATCCGGTCGCCCGGACGAAGATCACCTGTGTAGCGGGATGAGAGATTATCCACCCGGCTATCGACGTGCGAGAATGTGGCACCGAGCGACCATGGGCCCTCGTTCACGGTTCCCTGGAGTTCCCAACCCTTGTTGGTCACATCGCCGACATTCTGGAGCTGGTACACGACATGAACCCGCTGCGGCGCTATGTCGGCCGTGGTGCGGAACGCAACGCTTACCGGCTGAACGAGCCCCGATGCACGCTGGTCGAATCGCGTGACACGGAATGCCAGCGTGCGACCGAAGTAAGCATCGAGGCCGAACTCGGTTCCCGCCTGTTCTTCGGGATTCAGTGTCGCGCCAAGCAACGAGCCGCGCAGGCCGAGGAGAACGCCGGACCATGCCGATGTCTGCACGGGCCTGATCGCCTTTCCGTATGCAGAGCGAAGCTTGAACGTTGCCGGCCCGACATCGTGCACGGCTGCGAGCCCAACCATCGGGAGCGTAGCAAGCTCGCCAAGTCCCGTCGGGCTGGTGTTGCGCTCGAGGCGGAACCCGCCGGTTGCGAAGAGAGCGTTCCTGAAGCTTCCGCTCGCCTGCGCGATGAAGCCGGTATTGCTGCGCATTTCGTTCACGCTCCACGGCGCTATGCCGTAGGTCGGTGAATCCGGCGTATTCTGCATCGACGTCCTGTCCCTGACGACAGAATGCTCGATGCCGAACGTCAAGGTCGCAGCCACTCCTTCAAGATCCCCAATTCTTCCGACACTGTTTGCCTTCATCGTTGCACGCACTGCCGACCCGGTCGCTGCGTTCAACGCCGAGTCGATCGCCGAGGGAAAGCCCCTGTCGAGCATCGCCGCACTGCGCAGGGAGTAACCATCGATTCCAGCGATTGCCGAGTGTGTCCAGCGATCGTTCTGCGTAAACGTCGCAGATCCGCCGAACGTGAACTGGCGAATCGAATGCATGTTGGTCGAATCTGCCTGTGATGCAGTAGACAGATATTGCAACGGACTCGAAGGTGAGCGCGCATCCTGGCCAAAGAGCCTGAATGTGCTGGCGAGAACACCGCGCGAACCGACATATCTCGCGCTGCCGTTCGCAGTGAGCTGCTGGCTGAACGCACCGGGTATAAATGCGCCGATGTGAGTTGCCGTCGCTCCGATCCTTGCCGAGCGTGCGTTGCTGCCGTGACGGAGTGTCGCCGAATGATTCTGCGCGAGCACGCTCGATGCCGAATAATCGCTGGCACTTGCTCCGCCTCGCGCACGAAGTTGCGCGCGTGGAGCGCCATTCTCCGTTCCTTCCTGGCGTGTTACGATATTCATGACACCGCCAATCGCGTTGGCCCCGTAAAGCGCCGCGCCCTGTGGCCCGCGAATGACCTCGATGCGCGATACTGCGTCGGGGTCGAGATAAGTCACGAGCAGCGAGTTGGCTACCTCGATTCCGTCGACGTAGACCTTGGGATAACTCACGCCGAACGAGCTTGCTCCGCGTATGCTGCCGTAACGTGCGAGGGCGCTCAGCGGCGACTGCTCCCAGAGCCAGAGGCCAGGGACAGCACCGTCGAGCGATCCGGACAGCGATGTCGCGCCACGCTCAGCGATTTTTTCGCCGCTCACCACGTCCATTGCCGATGGTGTCGAGCGATCAGTGAGCTGCGAAGGATTGCCGGTGACCACGACGCGATCGAGAAGGCCGACCTGCTTCATGATCGGCGAAGCGTCAGGCGTTGCGGTGCGCGCAACGCGGGATGGTGTGAGCACTATCTGATCTTTTCCGATCACGACAGGTTGGACCGCTGCACCTTCCAGGAGGTCCGCGAGAATCTGTCCTACCGGCGCCGATTCGTACGCGATGCAGACAGTGCGTGAAAGCGGAAGCAGGTCTGCTGCATAGGAGAGCCTGATACGCGCCGCATCGGCAAGCATGTCGAGAGCGTCGCGCAATGAGACAGAGTTTGCACGAAACGAGATTTTGCGGCCCAGGAGGGATTCCGCAGCTGCATCAGGGACAAACGCACGGCTGGCCGGTGCACATGAGGGCTGTGCGCCGGCCGTCACCGGACCGGTGAGATGCAGTGCAGCGAGCGCGAATGAAACAGCGCCGGCTGCGCGAAGAGTCGCTCGCATTATCCCGTTGGCATTATCTCGATCGCGTGCTCCCATCCCGGGGGGTTATCACCGCAGTGTCGCCGCGCCGCTCTATGTTGGCGCCGAGGACAAGACGGAGTACCTCCAGCATTCTATCCGGTGATTCACCGGCAAAAGTTGCAGTTATGTTCCGGCTCAGGAGTGAAGAATCGCTGACGCGAAACTCGATCCCGTACCATCTGTGCATCGATGCGATGACTTCACTCATCGCAGTCTCGCGGAAGACGAGCTTGCCGCTCATCCACGCAAGATCGTCCTCACCGACCGCACCGGGGTGGGTCACAACCCGGCCGGCCTCGAGGACTGCGTTGTCCCCTGCCTTCAATATGACCCCGTCGGGCGCCAAATCGTTTGTAGCCCGCATCGAGACCGAGCCCTCGGTAACACTTACGGACACCGCCTGGCCGGGATCGTTCCGCACCATGAACTTCGTGCCGATATCGACGATTGTCGCATCGCCGGCGCGGACAGTGAACGGCTTGGAGTCGTCGTGTACGACATCGAACCAGGCATCACCGCGTACATCGACGACGCGGTCGCTTTCTCCGTAGCCATTGCTGACCGTCACCGAGCTCAGCGGTCCGAGGATTACCCTTGTTCCGTCGGGCAGCCTCATCGAATCCCGCACACCAACGCCAGTCGCAAGCATCCTCGGCGCACTGATTCCCGGCTGCGTTACACCACTGTCGCGGAGGGTAGCGTACCCAAGCACACCAACTCCAAGGAGGGCGGCTGCGGCGATTGCCGGGAAAGGCACGCGCCAACGTGGGCGGGATACTTCGTGTTGCGCCGGACGTCCGGAATGAACCTCCAGCGCTGGCTTATTGAGGGAGCTCCGGCGGGCTTTCACGCGCTGGAGTGCTCCTTCGATGTCGAGGTCGGACGGAAGGTCATCTGCCATGCGCGACATTGCATTGTCGAGCGTGGCCAGGATCTCTCGCTGGTCAGGGTGACCCGCGAGCCAGGCGTCGATTCGCTCGGACTCCTCGGGAGAGCTCTCACCAGTGACATGGCGTGCGAGAGCTTCCCAGTCCGTAGAGGGACCGGCACCTGACATTTCGGATTGCGGATTGCGCGGGTTGCCTTGAGTCATATATCCAATGGAACACGCCGGGCGGCGCATTCCCCTATGGAGCCCCTAAATTGTGGTAGAGTTCCGTCAGGCGCCATTCGGTTCGTCCCTTTCCAACCCTCTACAATACACCCTCTGGAAAAGAACGACCTGATCGAGGGCTTGAGACGCGGTGATGAAGCAGCCTTCGATACGATTTTCCGGACGTGGTATCCGTCACTGGTGAGGGCGGCCGAGTCGATGGTGCGCTCGCGTGCCGTGGCAGAGGAGATCGTCCAGGATGTGATGCTCGAGCTCTGGAAGCGGCGCGAGAGCATCGACCGGGACTCGTCCCCGCAGGCGTACCTGTTCCAGTCGACCCGCAACCGGTCCCTGAATCACCTGCGGCACGAGCGGGTGGAGAAACATGCAGAGCCGATGATCGGTCGCGAGGAAGCGCAGGATTCCACCGCGCATTCGCTGATGGTGGAGGATGAGATTCACGTGGCGATGAAGCGCGCCGTGGAAAAGCTGCCGACGCGCTGTCGCGAGGTTTTCGACCTGAGCAGAACCCACAACCTGAAGTACGCAGAGATCGCCGAAGTTCTCGGGATCTCTGTAAAGACAGTGGAAGCGCAGATGGGCAAGGCTCTCCGGATTCTCCGCGAGGAGCTCGCGCCCTGGCTGACCAAGCGCTAGCTCCTTCGCGTTTTACGGACTTCGCCGGGGCGCGAGAATTTTCTCGCGGCCGGTCAGGTAGAGAATCACCATCAGCAGCACGAACGGGATCAGCGAGAGCGCATCGGCAGCAGCACCGGTGCGCAGGGGGTTCGTCTCCCCGAATGCATCGACAGCGCGGTTGAACCCGCCCATTCCCGGGACGCCTGCCAGGAAGGCGATGATGATTCCCGCGATTGCGCCGCCGGCGATATAGCCCGATGCCATCAGCACGCCCGGGCTCTTGTCACCTTCGGCAACGAGCTCATCGTCAGTCAGATTTTTCCCGGCGTGCTTGAATGCGATCCACCTGTCGACGGCCCAGCGGATCAAGCCACCGAAAAGAATTGGTGAGGATGATGAAATGGGGAGGTAAACGCCGACGGCGAATGCGAGCGATGGAATGCCTGACATTTCGAGAACGATCGCGATCATCGCGCCCAGCAGAACCAGTGCCCACGGGAGTTGCCCTCCCAGTATGCCCTTGATGATGTAGGACATGAGCGTCGCCTTCGGAGCATCGAACTTCGGGACCTCCTGTCCGTTCGGCAGCTCGCGAATCGTTCCGTTGATTCCCGGGTCGACGAAATAGATCGGGCTCCCGGCATCGTCGACGAGGTACTTCTCGGAGTTTCCGCCTGCGGGGTCCTGCCGGTGCCAGACGAGGTACTCTCTCGAGTCGGCAGTTCCGCCAGCCATCGTGCCCTCGATTCCCTCGCGACGGGTGAGCCCGGTGACATCTGCCTTTTCGCCGGGCTGGATCGATCCCGCTGCCTGTCCGCCTATCGTAGTGCCGACTGGAACGTAGACAGATCCTGCTGAATTCAGCTTGAGGAGGATCGGTCCGAGCGCGAGCGCCGAGATCGTGGCGCCGATGAGAATTGCAATCTGTTGCGAGCGTGGCGTGGCGCCGACGAGAAATCCTGTTTTGAGATCCTGTGAGGTCGTGCCGCCGTTCGAAGCGGCGATACACACAATCGCTCCGATGGACAACGCGGTCACGTAATAGTTGCTGCCGGTCCAGCCGAGTA
>JAYUWU010000047.1:0-2208 GCA_043753365.1 Gemmatimonadaceae bacterium
GGTACGTCGGAGATTCGGGCGCAATGTTACCGAGATCGGTGTGCGCCATCGCGCCACCGCCCGGGCTCTTCGACACCGGAAATCCCCAGCGCAGCGGCAAGAGGAGCCACGACCATTCACTCAGCGCGCTGCTACTGGTCCTGATCAGAGGATGCACGCGCTCCCAATCGGGAACGAGGATGATGTTCTCGTCCGCGAAGACTACGTATTGCGTGTCGGCGATGATCTCGCGCAACGATGAGCCTGCGCCCAGCTTCGGCAGCTCGCGCCCCATGATCCGCTCCGTGCTCGAGAGCGGGCCGACTTCCTGCCAGATTCCCGGGAACGGATAGGTGCCGTGTCCGTTGCGATTGTACGCGCCTCCCGCAAGCCGCGGCTTCCAGCTGAGCAGCTCATCCGGACCCATGTTGTCACCGCCAATGAATCCGATCGGATGCGTGGCCAGCGCGCCAGCCGCGGCAGTCGTGCGCGCGCGAATCGTGCGGCCAACGTACGTGGTATCCTGCCAAACCGTGAACCGGCTCAGCCTGCCAGTCGAAGGGTCGCCGATGTCGGCCCGCACCTTCAGGTAATCGACCGTGATGACGCTTTCGTGGAAGTAGTAATCGACAGCCGCAATCATTAACGAGTCGACAGCGTCTCGACCACCATCCAGCAGCGCCCCGATTTCAGCGGCGTTCATTCGGCCGCGGGTATCTGCACGCACGGATGCGCGCGATGCGATCATTACGTTGATGTGCTCCCAATCCCCTTCGTGATTATTACCGGAGTCGTTGAACGGATAGAAGAACCAATCCTGTGCAATCAGCTGGTATTTCCGGTCGCTGTTCGCGGCCGTGTCCTCGTAGATGAAGAAGTGTGTGTAGACCGTCGCTTCGGACGGATCGGCATCCTGGTAGGCTTCGCGCCACGTCACGGGGTTCTGGCCCGGGAAATCCACGTACAGCACGCGCTCGTCGTAGTCGTCCGGGTGCATGTATCGCGGCTCGCCGCGCAAAGGATCACTCCACTCGATCAGCCCAGCCAGACGACGTCGTTCGTCGAGATCTTCGCTCCCCTTCGCCGCCGCGCTCCACCCGAGCCGCACCTTTTCGGTTGATACCAGCCGGCCTGCGTGCCATGTGTCCACCACCAGCACATCGTCGTTTCCGATTGCTCGCCTGAAATCACGCGGGAAGCTGAAATTGTTTCGCCGCAGGATCGGCGAAAACCGGCGCGCGATTGCAGCCATTTGAATCTGCCTCACGTCGTCGATACCGTTGGCATCCCCGTCACGGTAGGCTGCACTGTTGCGATCCCCATAGAGCGAGAGTGCCTCGCTCGCGCGCGTTTGCGACATCATCTTCGACATCGGCGGCATGTAACTGTAGTAATTATGCTTCGTGATCTGCGCATTCGCGCCACGCGCGATCAGCGGAATCAGAACCAGACAGGCGAGCAGGCGCATGATGGCCTTTGGGTTGGAACAGTGGGGTTCGTTGGCGAAACACGAGTGACACGAGGGACCTGCGAACATTCAATCTGCTGCGGTCACAGAGCAGTTACAAGGGCCTTGTCATTCGGCTACGCCTCTCGGATCCGCTTCCCTTCCCGCGCTCTCCCGATCGTCCGCGCGCCCCGTTCCAGAACTGCGCGGCGTCGACGAGCAGCTCGAACTTCAATTCACCACTGCCTTAATCAGGTGCGGGAACATGACAACGACGGAGAAACGTGTGAACCTCCCGGGAAACCCGAGTGCGGCGAACTGCGCGAAGGTCACACCGACCAGGAGTCTTCTCCGCTTTAGGGGCAGACGGCCTCCAGAAGGTGCTAGAGCTCGATGTACTTTACCGACAGGGATGGCAGCTCGAGGATCGCCACGCTCGGCTTGATCTTGAAGCGGGCCGGACCGGCGGCGCCGGGATTGATGACGACGGGGTGCGCGGCGTCGTGCAACGGCGTGTGCGTGTGGCCGTAGACGATCACGTCCGCGCGCGGAAACGCCTGCCGCAGCAGCCTGGGTGTCGGCGCGCCCAGCAGGTGCCCGTGCACGACCGTGATGCGCTTCCCCGCCAGCTCGATCTCGACGGTCTCGCCGTGGCGCGCGGCAATCTCCAAGTCATCCGTGTTGCCATGCACCGCATGCACCGGCGCGATGGTTTCCAATTCCGTGATGATGTCACTCGATCCGATGTCACCGGCGTGCAGGATGATGTCCACGCCCTCGAA
>JAYUWU010000048.1:0-2192 GCA_043753365.1 Gemmatimonadaceae bacterium
GCGCGAAGCGTACAGTTCACGCAGGAAGTGCTGTTCATCAAGAAGGGACGGCTGCGCGTGGACTTCTACGACAACTCGCAATGCTACCTCGAAAGCCGGGTGCTGCATGCGGGCGACGTGATTCTGCTCGCCACTGGCGGGCACGGGTTCGAGGTCCTCGACGAAGTCGAGATGATCGAAGTGAAACAAGGCCCATACGCGGGCGACGAGGACAAGACGCGGTTCGAAGGTGTGGCCCCCGAGCTGATTGAGATCCCGGCTTAGCCTGCCACCCGAGTCAGTGAATGAATAACCGCGCTGTCACGGAACTCGTGGGCCGGCGGGAAATAATTCTTGTCGCGATCCTGCTGGCGCTTGGCCTGTGGCTGCGCCTTTACGCGCTCGACGAGTACCCGCTTGGAGTGCATCAGGACGAGTTGTCGAACATCTATGACGGCTACTCGATCCTCGAGACCGGCGCCGACCGGTTCGGTGACAGGTTTCCGTTGCAGGTTCGCGCGTTCGGCGAAAATGACTACCGGCCGGCGATGTACGCATGGATGGCATCCGTGCCGATCGGGCTTTTCGGGTTCTCGGTCACCTCGGGCCGGCTGCCGTCGGCCATACTCGGATTTGCGTCGCTCGTACTGTTGTACGGATTCGCGCGCAAAATGGGAGGCATGAACTTCGGTGTCGTCGTGCTGCTGCTCGGCGTTTTGTCTCCGCTTCACATCCAGTATTCGCGAGTCGCTCACGAAGGCAGCATGCTCCCCGCGTTCTTTCTCATACTGGCACTCTTTCTCTGGCAGCGAGCGGCGATAGTGCGCTTTCCGCTGGCGCAGGCGGCATTGCTCGGTCTCGCGGTGGGGGTTTCGGCGAACCCGTATCAGTCCACCAGACTCACCGCGCCTCTTCTCGCGCTGGTGTTCGTCGTGGACATCCTGCGCAATGCAACTCTCAAATGGCGTGCTGCGGGCGGGTTCGCGGCTGCGGCGCTGATTGGCGCGCTGCCGCAGGTTCTCGCGATGCTCACTGATCCTACGCATTTCTTCGCCCGCGCCCGCCTCCTTTCGACGGCGGGCGGCGAGGCGGCCGGCCCCGTGTGGACTTTCGTCAGGAATTTCGGCCTGAATCTCGGCCCAGCGTACCTCTTCGTGCCGAGGGAGATAGCCGACCTTGCGGTGGCAAGGCTGCTGCCAACCGAGATCATGTTCTTTTACGTCGGCCTCCTCGTGCTTGCTTTCATACCGGAAGCGCGGGTGGGCCGCGCACGGTGGATGGTGTACGCCGCGCTGGTTATCACGCTCCTTCCGGCAGTACTGACTGAAGACAATCCGAACACGATGCGCGCCTCAGCGTTTGCTGTGTTGTCGCCGCTCTTTTCCGCCGCCGGAATCGTGTGGTTGTACGGGCGCATCTCCACTCACGGCAAACTTCGCGGCTTGTATTATCCAGTGGTCGGTACCGTGATTGTCGCGTCGGCCGCGCTGCTGATATTCAAGTACAGCCAGAGCGTGATGTTCCGTGAGGCTCATTTTCAGAACTTCCTTGTTCTGCTGAATACAAGGGTTGGCCGCTACCAGAAGGATTATTCGCATGTGTTCATGGAGCGATACGGCTCGCAGCCGTACATCTACGTGGTCGCGTTCAATGGCATCAAGCCGGCAGAGTTTCAGTCGATGACCAGGGAATTCAGATCCGATGGCATGGACTACTTTACACGAGTCGGCAAGTTTCGCCTGATGAGCCGGGAAGAGATGGCCGCCGCCGCGTGGGACACCGTCGTCGCAACTGGCTCCCGTGCCCTCTTCGTGTCAACGGTGCCGCTTCCTGGGCTTACCGCGATCGACAGCGTCATGTTTCAGCAGGAAAAAGCCTGGCTCCTTATTCGGCCGCCGTCCTGATCCCGCCGCTCAGGCAGGTCGCGATATTGACACTGCTGTGCGCCGCGGCCGTCATTCCGTTTTTGTTTTCGCCGCGCGTGCCGCATGGTCTTGAGGACGCCCGCTGCGTTACGGTCAACGACTGGGGCCCAATACATCTCACGAAGAACTGCGACTCCGAGGAGTTCCAGTATCTCGCCAGGGATCCGGGGCTGATGCTGGGCGAACGCGTCACGCGCCAGAACCGGCCACTTTATCCGGTTCTCGGATGGCTGGTCGCCGCTCCGTTGCGAGTTAGCGGAATGGAGTCGGCTGGGGCGCGAATTCTTG
>JAYUWU010000049.1:0-15018 GCA_043753365.1 Gemmatimonadaceae bacterium
ACAACGGGTCGGTTCGCCATCACCCGTTTATTCAACGTCCCATCCGTTTCACTCCGCTAACTCAGGACTCGGTCCGCTGACTCGTCACTGGTTGTCAAACCCCCAACACTCTAAACTACGACTCGAAACTCGAAACTCGGCCCCTGCCTTACTCCTTTGCGTACTCCTCGAGCTTCCCCGTCAGCGCAAGCGTACCAATCACCATGACTCCGGCGAAGAGAAACGGCATTCCCATGCCAAGCGCATCCATTCCAAATCCAACTATCAGCGGAAACGCAACGCGTGACACTCCGCCGAAAGTGTGCTGCACTCCCATGTACAACCCACGCTGGGCATTTGGAACGACCCGCGATAACATTGCCGTGATGCACGGAAACAGAAGCCCCGTGCCGATCGGCATCAGCGTCATCGACACGATCATCGTCGGGTAGGAGTCGATCAGCGCCACCATCGCAAGTCCAGCAGCAAGAAATACAAGGCCAAGCCTGGACACACGTGGCTCGCCCAGCCACTCGATCAGTCTGCCAAGCAGCAGAGTTCGCACGAGCACGCCCATGCCGCCCAGGTACATCACAAAAAATCCGACGTTGCTCTCATTTACGTCGAGCCGGTCGGCAAGGATGAGCGGAAGCATCGGGGTCGTGCCGTAGAACGCCCCGATCGCAATCGCATAAATCCAGATGAGCCGCGACGCAGGCTCAGCCGGATGCGTGACAACTGTGCGAATCGCGCCGCCCCTCGATTGGAGGGCCAGCGCCTTACGTTCGCTCGTGCTCAATACAGCATGCGACTCACGCAGGAACTTCCAGGCAAAGACGGCGACGAGCACACACAGTGTCGCGGAGCCGAGACCCGGCGCGGTCCGGCCGCCGAGCCCGATGAGTATGGAACCAAGTGCCGGTCCGATCACCGCACCAAGGCTCGTAACCGCTGACAGCCATCCAAGGGCCTTCGCTCGATCCTTCCCTTCAGTGATGTCGGCAACGTACGCCTGCACCACTCCGATGGTTCCACCGCCGAGGCCCTGGACGACACGGGAGATGAACAACATCACGAGCGTTCCCGCAAACGCGAATATGACGTACGCAAACGCTGAAACGATGAGGCCAACAAGAATCGCGGGTCGCCTGCCGTAGCGGTCTGACATCCATCCCCAGGCGGGCGCGCTCAGAAGCTGGGCGATCGAGAATGCCGCTACCAGCGCGCCGACTACTGCCGCGCTCGCGCCCAGCCTGGTAGCGTAAAACGGCAGGAGCGGGTAGATGATTATCAGCCCCAGCATGTCCACGAACGCGACGAACATGAGGACGGCAAGTTTTCCCTTCACATACGCTCCGCTGGGATCCAATCAAAGGGCAGGTCGCTGCAATCTATGAATCGCGGTTTGGAACGTAACCTGCCCAACGTGTATGAACGTTCAGCCCTGCAGATGGAGATAACAATGAAAGGACTCCGATGGCTTCTCGTTGCAGCCACGATTGCACTCATCCCCGCGTGCGCGAGCAGCCGCAACTACGAGGAAAGGCCGCGCACATTTGTCGAGGTCGACAACCAGGCACTGGCCGACATGACTGTCTACGTGTTCCGGGGCGCCCAGCGTGTGCGCCTGGGCCTCGCGACCGGGCTGAGGAAAACGCGATTTACAATTCCGCAGGGCATCGTATTTGGATCGACGACGCTGCGATTCCAGGCAGACCCTATCGGCGGAAGCGCAACGCCGGTGTCCGAGGAGATAAGTGTTACCGAGGGCGAGGAGGTCGTCCTGCGAATTCCGCCATCATAGGCCGCGAGGAGACAACCAGCCTCAGGGACCAACCCGGAGATATTTAGCCTCGTAACGCTCGATCGAGTCGAGTATCACCGTTATGGCCACTTCGCTCTTTTCCCATCCAACGATCTCGACGCGCCGCCCTTCCAGATCCTTGTAGATATGGAAGAAGTGCTCGACCTCCTTCAGGTAATGCTGAGAGAGATCCGCGATGTCGAAGAAGTCGTTGTAGAACGGATCGTTGGCAGGCACCGCAATGATCTTGTCATCGGGCTCGCCTCGATCGAGCATCTTCAGCACGCCGAGCGGCCGGCAATCGATCTGGCAGCCGGGAAACGTGGGCTCGTTGATGCTCACGATGATATCGAGCGGATCGTTGTCTTCGTGAAGCGTACGGGGTATGAAGCCGTAATCGCCGGGATAATGGACAGCAGAGAAGAGCACGCGGTCGAGCCGGAACTGTCCGCTCACCTTGTCGAGCTCGTACTTGTTTCGGCTCCCTCGCGGTATCTCGACGACCGCGGTGACCACCTCGGGTGGATTGGAACCGACCGGAAAATCATGCCATGGATTCACGCCTGAAACTTATCCGCATTGCGTAGCTCGAGCAGCAGGCTGGCGACACCCCGACTTCCCATTTCCGCGGCAAGCGCCCGCCCGGAAGCCTCCGGTGCTGCGACATCGACCGCGATAGTCCCCCTGACCGGGTTGCGAGCCAGCGGGTCACTGACGAATGCGTGAAGCATCAGTGTGCCGGTATCATCGGGTGCAGCCAACACCGCGATCGGCATCTCGGGGACACCCTCCACCTGCGCGAGGAACGCGCGCTCGGCCCTGCCGGCGACCGATGTCAGCGCGTGATCCAGAGGCGCGAGGATCTTGATGATGTCAGCGTCGTCATCGCGCGCCTGAATCGCGACAATGCCCTGCCCTGCTGCAGGAAGCCAATCCGGTGCGTCGAGATATTGAGTAATGCGCCTGCTCGCCCCCAACCGCAGAAGACTGTCTGCAGAAAGGATCGCCGCGTGGACCATCCCGGTCTCGACCTTTCGGAGGCGGGCAGGTACGCTGCCCCTCAGGTCGACCGCCTCGAGATCGCAGCGCCTGAGAAGCAGCTGTGAACGCCGACGTACGCTCGAAGTACCCACTCTCGATCCTGTCGGAAGCGACGCGAGATCATCGGCACCAGTCACTGGGTTCACGACGAGAACATCCCGCGGATCCTCTCGCTCGAGCATCGCGACAATCTTCAGCCCGCTCCGAAGCTCGAGCGGTAAGTCCTTCAGCGAGTGAATTGCGCAGTCAACCTTTTTCTTCGACAGCGCAACCTCGAGCTCGGCTGTAAACAGTCCGGGGGTGCCGCCACTTCCCGCCGCCTGCTCGCGTTTGGTGTCACCTTTTGTTTTGACAGTGACGATCTCTGACTCGATTCCGCTGAGCTCCAGCAGTGATGCGATCATCCTCGCCTGACGCATCGCGAGCTCGGAGGCCCTCGCGGCGATTTTCACAGGCGAGCGCGCGCTCACGTCAGCGCACGCTCAATCGCTGATTCCAGGGAATCTGTCGTGGGCTCGCTCGCCTCACACAGCAGGGATATTCCGGCCTCGGATGCCGATTCAGTAACATGCGCTCCAATTGTCGCGGCGGGCGCTGCAGACATTCGCCCTTCACCAACCGCTGCGACATACGCCTTCACGGCGGATGCGGAGAGGAGCACCACTGCGTCTGCCGCGCGGCGATCGAGTGAACGCCGCAGCTTGGCAATAGCGCGCTCGACTGGCACGCTGCGATAAACGCCGACAGCAGTTACCTCAGCCCCCTGTTCGGACAGGTCCTCTGCAACTGCATCAGCGGATGACTCTGGAGAAACCACGAGCACGCGGGAACCTGCGATGTCTTCACGCTCGCGCATTTCCTCCAGCAGAGACTCTTCAGTAAACCGCGGAGGAATCACGTCGACAGCGATGCCGTGCTCGAGAAGCGCGCCTGCGGTTTCTGCACCAATTGCCGCAATCGAAAGGCCTGACAACGCACGCGAGTCGCGACCGCCGCCGAGCAGCTGCTCCCAGAAGATGGTGACGGCATCGCGCGTTGAAAAAACGATCCACTGATAATTGGTCAACTGGTCGAGCTCCGCCCGAAGTGCGGAGAGGTCGACACGCGCAACCGTCCCGGGCGTGAGTCGCAGCACTTCCGCCCCTTTCTCACTGAGTCGCCCGGCAATGGCATCCGCCAGCGGACCGCTGTCACCCACAACCAGTCGCTTCCCGAAGAGCGGCCGGTTCTCGAACCAACTCATTTCCTCGCGAAGTATCACGGGCCACCCGATGATCATTATCGTCGATCCGGTTACACCAGACACACGCAACGTCTCAGCAATAGTCGCAAGCGTCGCCGTAACCGTCCGCTGTGTCCGTTGAGTGCCACGCTCGACCGCGGCGGCCGGTATTTCTTCAGGCATTCCTCCATCGAGCAACGCAGCGGTGATTGCAGAAACCGACTTGATGCCCATGTAGATCACGATCGTTCCGCCCGCCTTTGCAAGCGCATTCCAGTCTGTCTGGATTGCCTTTCTTCCGGGCACCTCATTTCCGCTGACGAATGTCACCGAAGCCCCGAGCCCGTCGTGGGTAACCGGGATGCCGGCGTAGGAGACCGCGGCGATTCCCGCCGTAATTCCGGGAACCACCTCGAACGGCACCGACGCATCGTAGAGCGCCTGCGCCTCATGGCTGCCCAGGCCAAAGACGTATGGGTCGCCACCGGTCAGCCTGACTACACGTTTGCCATCGCGCGCGAGACGGATCAGGAGATCCTGTATCTGCTGCCGCGTGACACGGTGTTTGTCCTTGCGTCTCCTGCCGACGAAGTAGAGCTCCGGAAATCCGGAGTCCCGTGCCGTGGGAGGAATCAGGCTGCGATTCACCGAGGAGTCGAACACGATTGCATCCGCACGCGCAATGAGGTCGAGTCCGCGCGCGGTGATGAGCCCGGGATCGCCGGGGCCGCTGCCAACTATGTAGACGATTCCAGTGCCGAAATCAGATGCAGCATTTTTCATCGTGCCGTAAGGTGACACTCTGGCGCACGCCGTGCAAAACGGGCAACGTACGCGTGTCACACCAATCACCGGAAACATGACCACCAACATCGACGTCCTGCTTCAGGAACACAGAAAGTTCGAGCCGCCCGAGGAGTTCAGGGCGGCTGCCCGCGTTTCATCGGACGAGATATACAAGCAGGCCTCTGATGACTACGAAAAATACTGGGCTACCGAGGCAGCTGAGCTCGAGTGGATGAAACCCTGGAACACCGTCCTCGAGTGGACCCCGCCGTACGCGAAGTGGTTCACCGGCGGAAAGTTGAACGTCGCGGTGAACTGTATCGACAGGCACATACGTGGAGCGCATCGCAACAAGGCTGCGCTGATCTGGGAGGGTGAGCCGGGCGATCGCAGGACCTTGACCTACTGGGATCTGTACTGCGAGGTAAACAAGTTCGCGAACGTGCTTCGCGAGCTGGGCGTAGAGCGGGGAGATCGCGTCGCGATCTACCTGCCGATGGTTCCCGAAGCTGCTATCTCGATGCTCGCATGTGCGCGAATTGGCGCTATTCACTCGGTTGTGTTCGGTGGATTCTCGCCCGAATCGCTGAGTGACCGGATCAACGACGCGAATGCGAAGGTCCTGATCACGGCCGATGGCGGATACCGGCGTGGTCAGGTTATTCCGCTCAAGAGGAATTCAGACAAGGCACTCGAGAGCACACCATCGATCGAGAACGTCATAGTAGTTCAGCGGCGTCCGGGCGCGGGTGGCGACGAGGCATTCGCCGAGATGGTTGAAGGACGCGATCACTGGTGGCATCGGCTCATGCGGAACCAGCCCATTCACGCCGAGCCGGCCGAGATGGACGCTGAAGACGTGCTGTATATCCTCTACACATCCGGAACAACCGGTAAGCCGAAAGGCATCGTTCACACTACAGGGGGATATCTCACCGGCGTCACGAGTACCACGAAGCTCGTGTTCGACCTCCGCGATGACGATGTGTTCTGGTGCACTGCGGATATAGGGTGGGTAACCGGTCACTCATACGTTGTGTACGGGCCACTGGCGAACGGCGCCACTGTCCTCATGTACGAGGGTGCACCAGACTGGCCAGAGAAGGACCGCTTCTGGGAAATCTGCGAGAGGCATGGTGTGACGATCCTGTACACCGCGCCGACTGCTATCCGTGCATTCATGAAATGGGGAGACGAACATCCTGCGGCCCACGATCTGTCCCGCCTGCGACTCCTCGGGTCAGTTGGCGAATCGATCAACCCGGAAGCGTGGATGTGGTATCGCGAGCACATCGGCGGCAATCGCTGCCCGATCGTCGACACATGGTGGCAGACCGAGACGGGCGCGATGGTGATTTCGCCAATACCCGGCGTCACTGCGACAAAACCCGGTAGTGCGACCCTGGCGCTTCCCGGCTATACGGCTGAGCTCCTGACGGTAAATGCTGAACCTATTCCGGTCGGAGGCGGTCTTCTCGCCCTCACGCGCCCGTGGCCATCGATGCTCCGCACTATCTGGAACGACGATGAGCGTTACGTCGACACCTATTTCTCGAAATGGCTGGGCCGTCCAGATCTTTATTTCCCGGGCGACGGCGCGAAACGCGATGACGATGGCTACTTCTGGATACTCGGCCGCGTCGACGACGTACTGAACGTCGCAGGGCACAGGATCGGGACGATGGAGGTGGAGTCGGCGCTGGTGGAACACCCATCGGTTGCTGAAGCGGCGGTCGTGGGGAGGGCGCACGAGCTGAAGGGCCAGGGCATCGTGGCATTCGTCACGTTGCGCGATGGTCGCAAGCTGACGCCAGCCTTGCGGGATGAGTTGAGGCAGTTCGTGGCCGACAAGATCGGCGCGTTGGCCCGGCCTGACGACGTGATTTTCAGCGCCGACCTGCCCAAGACCCGATCAGGCAAAATCATGAGGCGCCTCCTGCGCGATATCGCCGAGGGCCGGACGCTCGGAGACACCACGACCCTTGCCGATCCAAATGTTGTCTCCAGCCTCAGGGATCAGTACGAGGCTGACGAAGGCTAGCGATTTCGCGCAGGTATGAACCCTGCCTTACATTTCCGGCGTAGGTTCAACAACCAACGGATGGTCCCATGCTAGGTGGTTTGTTTCCTGAGTCGATCTTCGGAAGAAAGCTGAACCCCAACGCTGAGCGACGGCTTCGGCTGTCGCAGGCTCGGGCCGAAGAGACAATAATTCGCGCTCACGTCGACAACGCGCTCATGTTCGTCGACACGCTGGCCGAGGACCTGTCGTTCGACAGGGCGATCGACACTTACATTCGCGTGATGGGAATTCCGGAGCCTCTGGCGAGCACAGTGGCGACGCGCGCGCTGGTCAGCCTGGGTCGCGACCTCGTGCCGTTCCGTCGTCGTGCGAGAGAAGAAGGTCAGGAGGATGAAGAGATCAAGCCGCGCTTGCGCCTCGACGATGCGGCGGCCCGCCAGAAGAGTATCAAGCGGGCCTGACCCCCGTTTCTCTGAGGTCGAGCACGGCGACGATGAACATCACCAGAACGAGGATCGCCGACACCACGCACCACTGGCAGATGGCGTGGATGACGAACAACTCGAGCCACGTCAGGTACGCCGAGAACAGCAGCCCGGTGGCGGTGTGCGTGACCAGAGCGATCGAAATCGGCCGGGACCCAGCGAATCTATCCTGAATCCCGGCCAGCGCGAGAACGAAGGCAGCGAGGTACCACGCCACCCCCCATCCCGCGACCGGGAAGCCGAGGAACTTCGCCCACTTGCTCGTGTTGACCGTCTCGCACGAGCCGACGCTGCAAGTCAGAGCGCCGATCATCCCGAGCTTATAGAGAAGCAGGTACAACGCGAGGAAGATCCCGGCGAGCGCGAGCGCCGCCACGATCATCCGCTTGGTCATTTGGTCGCTGCCGTATCGGCTGCCGGTGCGGGCGCAGGGACAGCGGCAGGCGCGGCCGCGACTGCCGAGTCGACGATCG
Organism: Gemmatimonadaceae bacterium; assembly: GCA_043753365.1. GTDB lineage: Bacteria > Gemmatimonadota > Gemmatimonadetes > Gemmatimonadales > Gemmatimonadaceae > UBA4720. The sequence continues at coordinate 7,814 of JAYUWU010000049.1, forward strand.
CCTTCAGCATATCGTATGGAAGCGCGCCCGGATACATCTTGTCACCTACGATGAATGTCGGCGTCGACTGAACACGGCGTCGCTCACCCTCGGCAAGATTCGCCATGACGCGGCCCTGATATTTCCTCTGGTCGTAGCATGTCTCCCAGACCGCTACGTTCAGGCCGACGTCAGCGGCGTACTTCTCGAAGAACGGCTTTGGATTGCTCGCGGCCTGCGTATTCCACTGATCCTGCCCCTGGAATATCCTGTCGTGCATCTGCCAGAACCGCCCCTGGTCGCTTGCGCATGCGGCAGCATTGTGGGCCGGCTGGCTATTCTTGTGCTGGACGAGCGGGAAATCGTAAAAAGTGAAGCGGGCAAGCCCGGTCTCGACGATTCTCTTCCTGACATCTGGCTCGGTCACCAGCGCGAACTGGGCACATCCGGGGCACTCGAAGTCGGCGAACTCGATTATGTGAACCGGGGCATCGGGATTGCCGAGTGTGTATCCCTGCGCGGCGCCGCTGGCGGGACCACCAGGAACCGCACTCGCAACAGGCACCGCGGGTTTGCGGAGCAACGTGTAGCCAAGTATGCTTGCGCCAACGACCGCAATTGCACCGAGGACGTAGTAGAACCGGGTTGGCCGGTTTGATGCGTTGCGGACGACGTTCTTCCGATTATTTGTCTTGCCAGCCATTTGCGAGAGCCGCGTTGAAGGGGTGATGCGAAGTTCGCGATGCGGTGAGCCTGAAAAGCTAGGGGAGAGGTAAAACGTTATGCAAGCTGATGTCCTGCGAGTTCCGGTTGGACCGGGCGCGATGCACGTGGAAAGATTCGGTCACGGCGGCACTGCCGTGATCCTGATTCACGGCTTCGCGACGTCGACTTTTCTCTGGCGTAATGTCGCGCCAGCAATAACCGAGGCCGGGCACACCGCATACGCGATCGACCTTTTCGGGCATGGCGAATCAGACAGGCCCTTCGACGCTGATTTCGGGATAGCCGCGCAGGCCGAATATCTTGACGCTGCGATGACGGCGCTGCGGGTGGCCCGGGGAATCATCGTCGGGGTGGACATAGGCGGCGCTGTTGCGTTGCGCCTCGCGTCGACGAGACCGGAGCGGGTGGAGAAGCTCGTCCTGATAAACACGCCAGCATTTGACGAGATCCCCGGCCGCGACATAACGCAGATGCAGCGGAGCACTGCAAAGTTCGCCTTCCGGACAACCCGGGGCATTCTTGGCGCTGCGCCGTTGATCGAAGGAGTGCTCAAGGGGAGTGTGTCGGACCCGGAAAATCAGATGCCTGTGAAGCTGATCGCGCGATATCTGGCTCCTTTCGTCGGCAAAGACGGTGTCAATCACCTGCTTACTCTTGCCAGCTCGATCAGCCAGGACGACATGGAGGAAGTCGACCTGCGGACGATTCACGTTCCTGCACTGGTGATATGGGGCGAGCGGGACCAGTGGCTCGACGCGAAGCTTCCCGATCGGCTGGTGAACGCGCTTCCGGACGGGAGGCTTGTCCGCCTTCCGGGTGTTGCCAGGCTGGTGCCCGAAGAAGACCCTGAAAGGATGAGCGAGCTGCTCCTCGACTTCATGAAGAGAAGAGCGGTCGCATGACTCCAAATCCGGGCACTTTTTGATTAGATTGTGAGTATAAGGAACACAACCTCTTACCCGGATTAATGAGCAAACCGAAGCCTAAGTACGCGAGAAGCGCTCCGCCCGTTGCCACTCCTTTCGAGGAGGCCCGCGACGAGATGTTTCAACACATCATGAAGAGCGGTGTCATCGGCGCAACGCCTGACGACCAGAAAGAGTGGTTCGACGGCGCAATGACGTATATCGCAGAGAGATATCACGAGCTGACCCCGAAGCAGATTGCCGAGCTGAGAGTGCTCGGCGAGCGTTTCTCGCAGCCCGCTAAAGTAAAAGCAGCAGTCTAAGCAGCACGGCGAGCGTACGGAGCGAGCCTAGCGCCGCTCCTGCGCAGCCCGGCGGATGATGATTCCCAATCGTGCGCCACCGCCCAGCCCCGCCTCCACCGATGTGGTCAGGCCGCGGGCGGCAGGTCCATCGACTCCAAGGATGAGCAGGGCGTAGAGCCGGCTCCGCCGATTGTCATCGAAGCGGGCGCTCAATCCTCCGCCCGCGTACGGGGCCCACCTGCTTTCCCTGAACGGGTCGAGATGAAAGCGGTTTATGAAGTCGAGCCTGCCGCTGGCTCCGTCCTCAGTGGCCCCCAGTCCCGCGACAAGCCCGGTTCGGAGGTACGTGCCCGCCCGGGTAGTGATTCCGAGCCCTGCGTGGATGGCCGCAAGGTCCGAGGCGATGCCGTCGATTCGGGCTTCGGGAGTTTGCGCGGCGAGTCGCGTCGTATTGGCCGCTGCGACGATACATAAGACCGACAAGAGTAGTCTCATCCGATCCGGGATCTCGATGCTCTTCGAGCGTGTTCGAGGGCGACCGTGTAGTCGACTATCGAGACGGCTGCGACAATGCCGATCAGAATCACGAGGATTTCGACTTGTTCCGGAAGAATGAGCACTGCGAGCAAGGTCGTGAGCTGGAGAACCGTGACCGCCTTACCGAGAAATCGGGCGCGAAACGATGCGGCTGACAATCCCGGAATGAATCGTGCCACTATGAAGCCGATCGCCGTGGCGATGTCTCGCGCGAGGAAGATGAAATACTGGCCGGTGGTCAGACTTCCTTCGATGAGATACGACGAAACGGCGGCCAGAACGAACAGCCTGTCAGCGATTGGATCGATGAGGGCGCCGGTGACGCTCGCGCTTTTTGAGCGTCGCGCGAGCCAGCCGTCGAGAATGTCGCTGGTTCCGGCGACCACGATCAGGGTCACACGTTGCCAGGTACCGTCCATGACAACGAACGCGAACGCGAGAAGGAGGCGGGAAAGTGAAATGCTGTTTGGAAGATTGAAGAACGTTCCGCGCTCCATCGTCGAAAGCTAGACGGGGTCGATGACGCTTGCCAGCATCGACGGCAAACTCTAGGTTCCCGCCGTGTCGCGAGCCTTGAGCGAATATCACCTTCTTCCCGCGCTTTACGTGGCGGTGTCGGTGGTGATGGTGATGTGGGACGTGCTGGTTGCCGGCCGCGTTTCGCAGCTCCGTCGCGCGCCGCGATCATTCGCGGCGCTGACTGCGTTCTCGGGACTCCTCATCGTACCCGCGCTGCTCATCGCTTACGCAGCGTCGTCGATCCTGTACGGCCGGGGAATCCAGTCGATCGCGTGGGTATGGCCGCTGACGACGGTTTTGTTTGCGCTTCAGGCGGCCTACGCCCTGAGTCGACGGCTGGTCACGCCAATGTTTGGCGTTCCGATATTCGTCTACAACCTCGTCATCGCCATCGTTGCGGTCTCGCGATATGCTGACGCGCACGGTTTCGCCCCGCCCGATTTCGGCATGGCAGTCTCTGTTGCGCAGGTGAGCGGGCTGGGATTCATCTTTGGCGCGGCGGCGCTATGGGGACCGCAGTTCATCCAGGTACCGCTGATGTCGCCCTCGCTGCCGGCACGGTGGCGATTCGGGCGTGTCGTCCGCGCGGGCCTCGCGCTTTCGGCGGCTGCGTTCGCCGGGCTCGTGCTCATCCGAATGCCGCGGGGGTTTGACACCGCCAAGAGTTATGAACGTTACACCGACCTGAAGCTTCAGGAGCATCCTGAGGGTGACTTCGACATCGGCCTCAAGATCCTCCCTGATTTGCGGGGCCCGCCGCCGCCGCTCGCCCTCGAGCGCGACATCGTGCTTGCGGATACACTGAACGTCGATGCGATTTCGATCACCATCGCGCCCGAGGGTGCGGGGCTGGCGTCACTCGACTCGATCGCTCGAACTGTCGAAGACAGGCGCGCCGACAGCGCGCTGATCATTGTCTCGCTCGCCTATCCACGGGATGCAGCAAAGCAGTTCCGCGAATCGCCTGAGGAGTACACGCGGAAACGCGTTGCCGATGTGAATCGCATTTCGCGGGCGCTTCGCCCCGATATCCTGCTTCCGGCCGTTGATCCATACGGTGAGGGTGCTCGCGCGATCGGCGCGCAGCCGCCCGAATACTGGACGGATTACCTGACTCGCGCCGCACGCGTGGCGCACTATGTCAACGCGCGAATCAAGGTTGGAGTGAGCGCATCGAGTTATGGCGCGCGTGACAGCACACTCTACTTCTGGGCCGCGCGAAGAGAGTCGCCAATAGACGTGGTCGGATTTTCGCTGATGCCCGGGTTCAAGGGCGCGATCGACATGGATAACTACATGGGCATCGCGCAGAAATGGATGCGCGCGTTTCCAACGCGCCCCAAACCGCACTGGGTGTTTTCCGCCGGCGGTTACCCGGTTGCGCACGGCGAATCGAATCAGGAGCTCGGGCTCTGGGGCGTGCTCGCCTGGGCCACCACGCAGTCAGCAATCAAGGGATTGGTTGTAACCGAGGCTGGGGACTACGAAGTACTGCGCGGACTGCGCACCGCATCGGGCAGATTCCGGCCAGTAGTTGGCGCAGTCATCCGTGCGGAGAAAGGGCTGAAGGAGACTGTGATACCGCCTTGATTCTGATTTTTAACTACGGAAAAAGCGTTGACGGGAGTGGGGTGAGGAACTGCTGAGTCTTGTGAGTGCTCTCTCGAATGTTGGCACCGGTGCGGATCTTCGAGGCCTCCTCGTTTTGGGTAACGGCGGAACGTCGGTTCTGGCATGTCCCGTTCTTCTGCGGTTAACCAAGAATCAACAAGCTGACTACCCGCACCGGTGCCAATATTCGAGAGAGCACTCACAAGACTCAGCCGTTTCTCACCCCACTCCCGTCAACGCTTTTCCTGTAGTTCTCTCTGTCAGACGACTTTGCCAATCCCGCGGACAATCCCTTCCACTCTCCGCGACGCGTCAAAAAACTCGCCCGCGAGCGACTGAATACTCTCGGCCGAGACCGCCGACACCTTTGATTCGAATTCAACAAGCTCGCTCAAACCCGATCCAAACAGCCACGCGTCTATCATGTCACCGAGAATTGCGCCGCCGCTCTCCTGGCGTATTGCGTAGGTCCCGATCGCGTACCGTTTCGCTCTGGCGAGCTCTTCATCCGTGACGAGCTCGTCGCGGAATCGCTCGAATTCCCGCAACAGACCCTGCCGCGCGATGTCCTCCTTCTCAGGGGACGTGGCGATGTATGACAGGAACGTGCCGGCGAGTTCGTTCTCGCTCGTAAATGCACTGACGGTATAAGCGAGTGATTGGCGGTCGCGGAGCTCGTCGAAAAATCTTCCGCCCAGTCCGCTGGCGATCGTCGCGATCATCTGTGCGGAGAAACGGCGCTCGTCCTTTCGCGAGGGACCCGGAAAGGCGACGGCGAGCGCTGTCTGGGCTTTGTCGCGCGCATCGGCGTTTACAACTTCCGCCGCCGGCCAAACAGGAGCAGCCATGGATGAGAAATGCGAGGCCTTCGAAAACCTCAGCGACCTCGCGACGATGCCAGCAACATCGTCGGGAATCACGTCACCCACGACTCCGATCACGAAGCGCGAAGACAGCAATGCGCCACGGTACCACTGACGCACATCTTCGCTTGTCAGTCCCCTCAGGCTTTCCTCGCTACCAAGCGCGGGCATCGCGTAAGGGTGCCCGGCGAAGGCGCCTGACAACGCAAGCCTGAGCGGGAACCGGAACATGTCGTCGCGGATCGCAGCGAGGTCCGAAAGCATCACCGCGAGCTCGGTCTCGATTGCATCTTCGGCGATCACTGCATTGTGGACTACATCTGCGATCAGCTCGACGGCCGCCTCCAGATGTTGCACCGGAACTGACATCGACCAGCCGAACGACTCGGTCCCTGCACTCGTGCCAATGCTCCCACCCAGCATCTCGGAATCCTCCGCGATCTGCGCAGCAGTACGAGTGGAGGTCCCCTTCACCGACGTGCGCATGCCAAGCATCGTGATGCCGGCGTGCTCGCGAATCTCGTCGCGTACCCCGCCAACCGCATAGATGCCAATCTGTGCGAACGCCGCACCCGGCTTCGGCCTGACGAGAATCGGTGTGCCTTCCGCCATCCTGAAAACTGAAACCCCTGCCTCGACGCGCTCGAGCTCCGGAGCAGGGGCTTCACGCGGGGGTGCGGGCTGATCGCGAGGGGGCAGCGGATCGAGACTCTCGGGCTTGCCCGACTCGATCAGTCCGATGAACTCCTCCGCGCCTATAGCAACACGGGACGCGGCCGACGGACGGTACACGACGATGCCGGTACGCTCGGGGGCGAGATATCTCTGCGTGACATCGTGCACCTGATCACTCGTGACCGACATGAAGCGTGCGAAGTAATCATCGCCGAGCTGCCATCCTCCGAGGGCTTCCCAATCGGCGAGGTGATTCGCCTGCCCTTCCATCGACTCAAAGCGGCGCATCCATCTCGCCTCGAACAGTCGCCTCACCCGATCGAGCTCGCCTTCGTCCAGGGGATCCGCACGCAACGCTCTCACCTGGTCCCACGCCGCACGCGCGGCATCGACTACATGCTCTGCCCCCGCCTCGGCGTGAATGACGAAGACACCAAGCTCTGTCGGTGAGTAGTTGTAAGCGGTCACAGACGATACCAGCTGCCGCTCGCGCAGCGCCCGGTACAGCCGGGACGCACGTCCTGCCGCGAGAATCTGCGCAGCTACGTCGAGAGCTGGCGTGTCTTCGTGCAGCGCGTTTGGCGTTCTCCAACCGAGCACGAGCTGCGCCTGTGCGATATCGCCTTTGAGCTCGCGATACCTGACATCGTCATGATGCGGCTCTATCGGCCCGGGACTTCGAACCGGCGGCGCGTCCTCGAGGATGCCGTATGTCGCGACAATCCGATCCATGGCGGCGTCGACGTCGACGTCTCCAACAACCGAGAGAATCGTGTTAGAGGGTCGGTAGAAGTTGCGATAGAACTTCATCATCGCGTTCCGGTCGAGAGCGCGAAGCCCCGCCTCCCGGCCGATTCTCCACCTTCGCATCCGATGCTCGTCGTGAAGCAGCTCGTACAGAGTTTCAACCGCGACTGCCGAGGGACTGTCTGACTTTCGTTTCGCCTCCTGGATGATCACTTCGAGCTCTTTCGCCAGCTCGGCGGAGTCGATGATCGAATTGGCGTAAGCGTCGGCCTGGATGTCGAGGCCGGCGTCGAATCCCGATGACGGAAGTACCGTGTAGTAGACCGTCTGGTCGTAGA
>JAYUWU010000050.1:0-2189 GCA_043753365.1 Gemmatimonadaceae bacterium
CTGGCGCGAGCGTAGTACCCGGCTCCGCCCGAGCGAGCGTAGCGCCGAAGAGGACTCACTCCCTGCCTTCCCGCGCGCAGATCCCGATAATCATGGGACGCGCGCGGAGATCACGGTGCGAGCTACGCCGCGGTGCGGGCCTCGCAGAACTTCTCGAACGCGCGCGTGAGGTCAGTCGCGATCTCGTCGGAGGAGCGTCCCTCGATCTGATGGCGCTCCAGCATGTAGACCACCTTGCCGTCCTTCAGCAGGGCGATCTGCGGTGAGCTCGGCGCGTACCCGGTAAAATAGCTGCGGGCGCGTTGCACGGCTTCGATGTCCTGCCCCGCGAACACCGTCGTCAGCGTGTCGGGCCTCACATCGCCCTTGATCGCCTTCGCGACCGCCGGCCTCGCGTTGCGCGCGGCGCAGCCGCAGATGGAATTCACGACGACGAGCGTCGTTCCCTGTGAATTTTTCAGCGTGGCATCCACTTCGTCCGCCGTCCGCATCTCCGTCACACCGATCTGCGTCAGCTCCGCGCGCATCGGGGTTACGTATCTCTCATCGTACATCGTTGTTACCTCGTCTGTTGTCGATTAGCGAGCACCCCGAAGTATAAACCCGGTGCGTCAGAATTCGTCCCGCTGCCGCCTCTCGATGAACGGCTGGCCATCGGGCAGGGTCTTCGGATCAACGACTTTTACCGACTCCTTGAGTACCCGGCCCCGGATGAACTGAACGGTCGCGCCGAGGAGAAGCGCCCACACGCAGACGGCGAGCAGTCGCCAGAACAGCACGCCGGTCGCCATCGGCTGCCAGTCGGAGAATTCCGCGCGCGCCGTTCCCCACGGCTCGCGGTGGAGCGCGATCAGCACGAGGCTCATCGCCATCTCGCCCGTGGTCTCGAAGATTGCGAAGAGGGGGGCACGATACGGCCATTCCTTGACCGGGAATCTGCCAAGGTGCAGCGTCGCCATTCCCAGCAGGAAAAGCGTCCCGAGAACCAGCGCAGCGCCGAGGTAGGAGCTTGAAGACGTGCCGGAGGTGAGGACCACCGCTCGAAAGAGTCGCATCAGCACGCCCGTCAGCAACGCCAACTCGACGGGGGATCTCGCGATCCGCGTGAACGCGGCCGGCTCCTCGATGTCCCATTCGCTGGGCGCGAAGGGCCGGCGCCTGTTCTCGGCGGAACGAGATTTCATGAAACCCCAATGTAACCCTCGGGGGAGAACCGTCCATAGAGATCAGAGGCTCGAGCGCTTCGGACGCCCGGAGAGCTCGGCCGTTCGTCGGCTACTGGCATCACGATACTACAGCGAAAGTCAACCTGGAAAGACACAGCTGCGAGGGTCGAGAGGCGTAGTTGCGAGTTGCGAGACAGGCAAAGCGAGTTGCGAGCGATTGTTTCGGAAGGAACACGAGACCTTGGCTGGCGTCGCGCTTATCTCGTCTCGCAACTCGAATCTATGCTTCTGAGCACTCGCATCTGTGTCGTTCTAGGTTGCAGTTGATCCAACAAAGTCCTGGTCGAAGCAATTCAGAGAGAGGCGTCACCTGATCCAGTGTCCGATTCTTCCCCAGCGGATGTCAGTGAACATCGGCAATGGCCGGTCGCTGTCGTCGGCGTTGTACGAGTAGTACACGAACAGCGGCCGCCCGCGAACGTTCCTGCGCGGGACGAATCCCCAGTACCGGCTGTCCTTCGAGTTGTAGCGGCTGTCGCCCATCATGAACAGTCGCTCGGGCGGAACGACGATCGGTCCCCAATCGTCATGCGTCGGCTGTGCGGGCGCGGCGCCGAAGCGCGATTGGCGGAGACCGGCTTTTTTCTGCCAGTCGAAAAGCGGATCCACGGAATTTGCCACCGCTTCGGAATATCCACCCGCGCCGAAGCCCTGCCGTTGCGCGATTCCATTCAGGTAGAGGATGCTCTTGCGCATGTGAACGGTGTCCCCTGGCTGGCCTATCACGCGCTTGACGAGTGTCGGCGTTGGATCGGCACCACGCTCGGCCTCGTCGGCCTGATAGGGAGACACGAATACCACCACGTCATTACGCTGCGGCTCCCGGTACCCGGGAAGATTGGTATCCGTGAACGGCACGTGTGGACCGTAAACCAGCTTGTTGACGAACAGCCAGTCCCCGACGAGGAGCGAGGGGATCATGCTGCCGGAGGGAATGCGGTACGCCTCGACGAGGAACGTCCG
>JAYUWU010000051.1:0-2184 GCA_043753365.1 Gemmatimonadaceae bacterium
CCTCGTCAACATGCTCTTCGCGGGGCGGTACCTCACTGAATCGCGAGACATGGAGGATGCGCGCAATTCGGAGAAGAAACCGGGAGCGTCGCGCGCGGCGTTGCTGTCGGTGATAAAACATGCAGGAGAGCCGGGGCCGAGGCTGATCTGGATCTACGCGATCGCGATGGGCGCGTTTTCGGGGACGACTGCGATCATCGCACTTTTTCTCGCTGATCAGTTCGGGATAGGCGAGACTCGAGTGTGGATTTTCTTCACGTACATCGGGGTGATTTCGGTCGTCACCCGAATCGGCGTGCTGGGGTGGGCGGTGGATAAATTCGGCGAGGCCAGACTATCGCGCGTAGGCCTGGTTCTGCTGGCGGCTGGTCTGCTGTCAGTCCCTTTCAGCCCCAATTTCTTTTTTCTCGCAATCGCGATTGCGCTGCTCCCCCTGGGAACCGCGTTCACATTCCCCTGCGTGACATCTCTGCTCACGAGAGTCATCTCGGCGAGTGAGCGTGGGCTCTACATGGGAGTGCAGCAGACGTACGGGGGAATCTCGCGAGTAATAATTCCGCTGTGGGCTGGGTTCGCGTACGACCAGTTCGGTCGGGGCGTACCGTTCGTCACGTCAGCGGTACTCGTCCTGGGCACCGTTTTTCTGGGGCTGGGTGTAGACGACGGGCGGAGTACGAAAAACGCCGCCGCAGAGCTGGCGGGCGACGCAGTTCCGCCCTGACTACTGCCGCGGCTTTCTTCCCGAGGTCGCGAGGCTCGTATAAACGCTGGTGATGAATGGATTGGGCTTCATGAATCCGTTCCCCCATTTCCCGTCGAAGTCCGCTGACGGTTTGGCGGCGACAACCTGGGCCAGCGTGCGTCGCTGAGCGACGAGCCGGGCAACTCTGTCGGAGATCGTCCTGAGCATGTTGCGGTAGGCAATCAGGTCATCGCGAGTCGCAAGTGGCCCATGCCCGGGGATGATCCGGGTTTGCGCATCGGTCATGGTAAGCGCCTCGTTTACCGCGGCAATGGTGCCCCTGACTGATCCCCCGCTTGACACGTCGATGAATGGGTACATGCCGTTGAAAAAATTGTCGCCCATGTGCATTACGTTCGCCTTCCGAAAATGAACCAGCGCGTCGCCATCCGTGTGCGCGTTCCGGACGTGAACTGCTCGAACACTGTCACCATTGACGTGAAAGGTCATCGACTCGGAGAAAGTGACGACGGGAAGCGCGGCACGAGGCGAAGCGGGAGTTGTCGAATTGAACGCAGCGTTGAACTGCTCGACGCCCATGCGCCGGCGTGCATTGTCATGGGCGACGATGATCGCACCGGCACCGGTCATGTTCTCGTTCCCGCCGGTATGGTCGCCGTGCCAGTGGGTGTTGAGGACAAAACGCACTGGCTTCGCGGTCACTGTCGCAATCGCCGCCCGGATTTTCGGTGTCAGCGGCGCGAACTGATCATCGATCATGAACGCATCGTCGTTCCCGACAGACAGGCCGATGTTGCCGCCCGCGCCCTGGAGCATGTAAACGCCCGCGGCCACCGGCGTGACCTTGATGACCGTCTGCGAGAAGTCCTGCTGGGCGTGAAGCGTCGTGGCGGCTAACGCGATCGCCAGCTGCGATGCAATAAACCTTGATGTCATTGGTCCGTTGGGTGAGAGGGCTCGCAAAATCTGCCCACCGCAGGCCGTGCGCGTAACCAGCACTTGTTCTATTGACACAATGAGAAATTTAGGCTATCCTAAGTTTTATATGTTGCCTGTCTAAACCTCGCATTAGCAGAAACTCATCCATGAACCTTATTATATCTGGAACATCACTCATGCGGCTGATGGCTGCCGCGTTGCTCATTGGCGAACGGGCGTCGGCCCAGGTGCAGTCGTCAGAAAGCCTCCCACCGACGCCCATTCAGGACAACAGCTTTCTTATCGAAGAGGCGTACAACCAGCCCGCCGGTGTCGTCCAGCACATCAGCACATTCTCGCGCGACAGAAGTGGGAAGTCATGGGCTTACAGCTTCACCCAGGAATGGCCCCTCTTCAGCCAGCGTCATCAGGTGAGCTACACGCTTCCGGTGCAGCGCGACGAATCGCCGCTGGGCACGGGAGTCGGTGACATCGCCCTCAATTACCGCTATCAGCTGCCGACGGGTCGTGACGAGACACTGGCGATAGCGCCCCGCGTCTCG
>JAYUWU010000052.1:0-2180 GCA_043753365.1 Gemmatimonadaceae bacterium
ATCGTTCCAGAATGCCACAGGCATGCTTACGAATGGTCGCGTGCACACCAGCTCCCCAGCCTCGCCAGTAACGGGTTTCCCCGCCTCGTTGTAAACATCTACTGCCATGCCGAGCGCGCGGCACTGAAGCTCACCTCGATGGACCGGGGCGATTGGATTCCCCCCGGCAAAACACGAAACGATGTCCGTACCACCGCTGATACTCGCCAGATGGACGTCGCTCTTTACGCGCGAGTAGACGTAATCGAAGCTGTGCAGTGCAAGCGGACTGCCGGTCGACAGGATCGTACGCAACGCTGACAGATCATGAGTCACTCCGGGATCGAGATCATGTTTCTCGCACATCGCGAGATACTTTGCGCTCGTTCCAAACACCGTGAGCTTCTCTGTCGATGCCATTTCCCAGAGCTTGTCGGTCTGTGCAGGAAATGGAGCGCCGTCGTATAGCACGATGGTCGAGCCGACGGCGAGCGCGCTGACGAGCCAGTTCCACATCATCCACCCAAGCGTAGTGAAATAGAACACGCGATCCTCGCGCTTGAGATCCGTGTGGAGCAGCAGCTCCTTGTAGTGCTGGAGCAGCGTTCCGCCAGCGCCGTGCACCATGCACTTCGGCAGGCCGGTCGTGCCTGAAGAGTAGAGTATGTAGAGCGGATGATCGAACGGCAGCCGCTCGAAAATCAGATCCTCTCCCGTCGGCATTGCGAAATCATCCCACATGATGCCGCCAGTCAGTCCAGACAGCGACGGTTGCCTGTCGCCATAGGGAACCACCACCACCTTCTCAATGGACCCAACTGTCTCTGCAACTCGCGCGGCCCGCTCCAGGCAATCGATCCGCTTGCCGTTGTACACGTAACTGTCTGCGCAGAACAGCACGCGCGGCTCGATCTGGCCAAACCTGTCGAGCACTCCCTGAACCCCGAAGTCAGGCGAGCATGAGGACCACACTGCCCCGATCGAGGCAGCGGCAAGCATTGCGATAACGGCTTCAGGAATGTTCGGCAGGAACCCCACAACGCGATCGCCGGCAACTATGCCGGAAGCGCGAAGCCCCGCGGCAACCCGCGCGACCTCGTCATGAAGCTGCACGAACGACAACACCCGCTGCCTGCCGCTCTCATTCCACGCGACGATCGCGTCAGAATCATCGCGATAACGCAACAGGTTCTCCGCAAAGTTGAGGCGCGCCCCAATGAACCACCGCGGCCCAAGCTGCCGATCGGGAGGAGCCATCCGCTCGAGCCCGATGACAACGTCAGACCACTGCTCGCCATCGACCGACTCAGCCACGACGGCCGCGTACCGCCACATCGCCGGCCAGAACTCCTCCGGGTGCGCAACCGACCAGTCATAGGCCGCTTCGTATGACGACTTGCCCGCAAAACGCAAAAACGCAGACATGTTCGCCTGCGCCTTGCGGTCATCAGATGGGGTCCAGACTGGATCCGTCATTGCTAGCTGTTTGCTGTTTGCTATTTGCTGTTTGCTGTTTGCTATTTGCTGCTTTGCGCCCTCTTAGGACGTGGGAGGAGAAAACTGCTCGTGCTGCGTGTCCAGCCACGACTTGTGATACGCCGGATCCTCGATTGCGATGGCCTCCTTCGCCACCTTCAGCGGCCGGAAACTGTCCATCATCACCGCCAGCTCCTCAGTGTGCTTCGCGCCGATACTCGCCTCAGCGCGACCTGGATGCGGACCGTGCGGAATACCATCCGGGTGATGCGTGATGCTCCCAAACTCGATCCCCTTCCGGCTCATGAACTCACTCGATGCATAGTAGAGAACCTCGTCGGAATCCACGTTCGAGTGATTGTATGGAGCCGGCACCGCTTCCGGATGAAAATCGTACGGGCGCGGGCAGAACGAACACACCACGAACCCGTCACCCTGGAATGTCTGATGAACCGGCGGCGGCTGATGCACACGCCCGACGATCGGCTCGAAGTCCATGATGTTGAATGCCCACGGATAGAAGTAACCGTCCCAGCCGACGACATCGAATGGATGGTGGTCGAGAACGAGCTCATTGATCCCGTCGTACTGCTTGACGTAAAGCGGGAAATCTCCCTTCTCGTCGTGCGGCTTGAGCTCCAGCGGCCGCCGAATGTCCCGCTCGGAATACGGCGCCCCCTCGATGAGCTGTCCGAACTCGTTGCGATACCGCTTCGGCGTCCGGA
>JAYUWU010000053.1:0-2176 GCA_043753365.1 Gemmatimonadaceae bacterium
AGCGAATGCTCGATCCGCTTTCTCAACGTTTCTACGATGAACGCTTTTCGGCGTACGGACATTGTCCCAGTTACCTGGTCTGCGAATCTCTAGCTGGAGCGGGGCTCCTAAGTATAGGGCTCCAGGCAGGAATCTACGAGCTGTTGTGCCAGCTCCGCGTCCGCAGCGGCCGCGCCTTCAGTGGCCTCCCTAAGGGTTTCTTGCACGGCTTGAACGACACTTGCAACGGTCGAACCACTCGCCTGCTCGGCGGCCATGTAAGCGCACACGGCTTCCCTCAGGTTTGTGCGTTCATTAATTACCGAGTGGATGCTCGCGAAGAGAGCCGCGCGACCGGCGAGCACTCGCGCCGGGCTCTGAACTCTTTGGTGGTCCGACACGACGAAGCGCTCAGCGGGCAGGTTCCCTGAAAAACTCTCTTATTGACCATGTGCTCACTTGTTCGTGCAGCGTGTAAACGCTGGCGTCAGAGGGATGCCCGGGAATGAGCGAACGAGCTTGATCGTGGAGGACTGCCTTCAGGCTGATCAGAACGGCCTCGGGGCTTGTTCCCGTCTCCCTCAGCGCGGCAGTGAACTCGCAAACAGCGGCGCGCAACGCCTCCATTGAGTCGGCATTGCGTGATGCCGCGCGCTCGACGCCCGCGCGAAGGCGTTCACACAGCTCTGCCTGAGGCAGCGCGAGATTTGACGCCTGCCCGCTACGAGTGATCTCGGTCGGCTGTGCGTTGTTGACGATCTGTACTGGCGGGCCGAGTGTGGTTGCAGGTCTCGTCCCACTACCATCGGACGATATCGGACGTGCGTACATCAAGGTGGGTTCCAGCATGCGTCCCCGCGAAATGGAGTTCGTCCATTATGCGCCGGGGCTGACCGCAATGCGGGGAAACGGCGTCGGGTGCCCGTGAGGATGCAGCAGTTGGACCAATTTCGGGGGCTCTGCTACACGGGTACGCGCGGGCAAGGACCCAGCGCGAATGACTCAACTGTCAGCTGAGTCGCAGCTTTCTGGGCATGTGTTCCTCGAAGCGGTCGGTGGCACCGTTGCGACTGCCGTGGTCTGCTCGCGCGGCGCCCGCCAAGCCATCCACTTCGGCGAACAGAAGACCGGTCGCTTTCCTGATATTCTCGACGTATTCCGCCTGGCCTTCGCTGAGATCCCCTTTGATTCGGAGAGTAAGCAAGTCCACAAAACCCGAGATCGTGCTGAGCTGAGTTCTCATTTCCTGACTCATTTCAACCACGATGTCCTGAGTCTGGCGTCTCTCGAAATCCGCAGAGTCGCGGGCAGTCGCCAGCGAATACGCCGATGCGGCAAAGCTTCCGAGGCCCTTCATCAAGGCGACATCGTCTGCATCGAAATGATGTCTGACCGGCGGATGCGACACCACCCAGATCGTTCCGATCGGAGTCGGATGAGAGCTGCTGACAAAGGGGATGACCAATCCCTCCGTCAATTCGATCCCTGCCGACTGGAAATAGTCGTATTTGAGGTCGGGCCGCGCGAAAAGGACCGGTGCGTTACGATCGAGGCACACTCCGCACGGGCTGAAATTACGCGGAGTGGTACCACCGACATGCGCAGCGAGACAGCCCGCGAGAGCGACCCAGCGAAATTGCAGCTCGCCGTCCGGCCGCGTTTCCAGAAGGCTCACACCAGCAGTACTGGTCTGCGCGCCCCCACCACAGAGATCGAGCGCCGCAACAAGCAGCCCCTGGAGAACGGCGTAGGGTTCGCCAGAATTGGCGGCGATTCTTCGCAGACCAAGGTTTTGCCGTTCCGAATGCGGGTCGAGACCTCCCCGATTTGTGCGGCCAGCGCCTCGTTCTATCTCGATCTCGCTCGCCCTCACTCGCGCCCGCCCGTTGCGCGCTGACTTCATGGAAGATGCTTGGCCGAGGGGCATGGGATTACTCCAGAATCAGGGTGCTGACGACGAACCGCTCGATACCGTACAAATGCAACAAGCATTCCGTTTGTACGGTATCGCGCAATTTGTCGTGGTTGGTTTCAACTCTGGATCTGATTGCAGTGGATTGTGAGGTGCGCACACCCCGGCGGCGGAAAACGCGCGCCGGCCACAGATCAGTCTTCGTACTTCCGGGGATGTGCCGGGTGAGGCTTCTCGTCTTCCTCGACGTCGAACTCGTCGTCCAGGTCTATGAGATCGTCGTCC
>JAYUWU010000054.1:0-2173 GCA_043753365.1 Gemmatimonadaceae bacterium
GCGGCCCGCTCACCCGAGATCACGGCGCGCCCGAGTGACGCCGACAGGCGCGCCTCGGCTCGTTCAATCCGGCGACCCAGCGCGATGGATGCAAACATACAGTCGCGCGGCAGAGCACTCGCTGTGTTCCTCACTCCCTCCGTCTCTCTCTCCCTCCCCGGCCGGCTCCTTCCTCGACTTTGGCCCGGTAGGTCTCATAGTAGTGAATCGCGAGACCTGCGTAGGATTGATAGCGGCTGAACTCCTCTTCGGCCATTTGCATCTCCGCCATCAGCTCGGGGCGCGACGTCCCGGCAAACGTGATCTTGGGAAGCATGATGCTGACGGCCTCGAATCCCGCGTGTTGGGAACGATCGGCAGGATTCGTAATGGAACGCGCCCGGGGCGACTGCCATTCCGGGTCGCTGCCTATTCTGGGAAGCACGTGATTCAGCACTTCCCGCGCCCGCGACTTCACCGCCGGATGCCCCGACGCTCCAAGTTTTGTCGCTATCTCCGCCATCGTCGCTTCGATCTTCGTCTGCTGCTCGGGGGTGGGAGTCGGGGGCAGCTCGATACCCACGTGGAGATTGGTTCCATCGTCGAAGATCTGCGTTCGAAAACCGTTCACGCGGCTGCGAAAAGCCAGGTCGGCCGCCTCCCCCCGTAGTCGCTCCTCGAATTCCTTACGCGGGAGACCGGCCGCAAACCAGACGGTTATGGGAGGAGAAGAGAAAGTCTCTATGCCCATGAACAGCCGGGCTCTTTTTTTCTTGTCGGCGTACTGCAGCAGGTCTGTTCCGTGCTCCAGCATTCCATCGGCCCCATCCACGGTCTTCCGGTAATTCATCACGCCCACATTGTCGAGCATGTCGATCAAGTGGAAGCTGGCCGGCTGGCGGCTTCCGTTGTACTCAACCACGCCGTTGAACTGGCCCGTTTGCTGGTCCCGATGCTGCCACCAGAATGGAATATCGACGCCGTAGACCATCGGTGAGTGCTGGCGCACTCGCCGCTGGGCTTCCTGATTCAGTTCAAGATACTCGCGCAGAATCTGTTCGCGAATTGTCCAATCGCGCCAGCCGATCAGCAGATAGGGCTCGTTGTCGAGGTGGATACCGTCGAAGCGCTCCTCGGGCCGAGACTCCCCGTTGTAAGCGATGACCGCGTCGACCAAGGCCAGCGGAATGTTGTGATGCTGTTTGACCGCGTATTCCGGAGATCCGTCCAGCGCTTCCACCCGCACACCCACCCGATGCGCCGCCGCGATGAACGATTTCCACTCGGCCTTGTTTCTCAGCGCGCTGTTCTCGAGCGAGACCTGCATCCACAGGGTCTTGATGTTTTCTCTCTTGCAGAAGTCGAGGAAGTCCGTCATGCGTGACGCGTCGCTGATGTGTGGCACGGTGTTCCAGTCCCACATGGCCCGGTCATATTCACGTTTCCTCACGGGCTCGTCGATGTGTTGAGTGAGGGGAGTCACCACGGAGGCCGTTCGTTTGAACGCCACATCGTCCACGTAGACGGTGTGCCGACCGGAGACGTCGAAGTCCAGCGTCAGGCCCGCCATGGCCTCGAGGTTGAGCTTCAGATCAGAGAGAGGAACCAATACCTCCTGCCATTCGGGCGTTACGCCCTTTGGGAGGAAACGCGAAAGCGGTCCTACCGCCAATGCATCGTCGCGCGCCACCCACGAGCCGTCAGCCAGCTTGACCGTGAGCTGCTCACCCCCTCTTTCTCCCCGAACCCAAAAGGACAGATACGCGTAGTCGCGGACGTCCAGATATGGAGACCCCTTGCGCTTGAAGTCGTAGAACGTCATCCACACGCCACCAAAGCCACCGGCCTTCCGATCGACGGACACCTTCAAGCTACGTCCCGACCGGCCCCTCACAACATCGGCGACTCTGGCGGTGACCGACGCCGTCGGCGCGCGTTCCAACCTGTTGTGGTACCCGCCCACTGCGTTCTGAACTCCGCTGTCGAAACTGGCGACAAGGAGAAAGTCGGGACGCGCCGCTGAGTTCTCATCCCTCTGAGCCTGAAACCCCATCAGAGAGAGAGAGCTCCACACCACCAGGATGGGCACTGTTTGCCTGTGACACCGAAATCGGTGGTAGAGATTCACCAAAGAACTGTAATTCATCTTGAAGTGCGGTCTCCGCTAGTAAGATGGCTTCGTGCCAAGGGTGAA
>JAYUWU010000055.1:0-5313 GCA_043753365.1 Gemmatimonadaceae bacterium
AACAGGCTCGTCCTGCGTGATGTAAATACGCATGAGATACGCGATCTCGCGGCGACGGGCATCTTCGTGTTCGTCGGCTTCAGGCCGAATACGGGCATCATCGAAGGCCATGTCGATCACGACGAGATGGGTTATCTCCGCACCGACATGAACATGGAGACCTCGATAAAGGGACTCTTCGCAGCGGGCGACGTGCGCGTTCAGCTCACGCGCCAGGTCACGACCGCTGCGGGCGACGGCACGACGGCCGCCATCGCCTCCGAGAAATACCTGACAGCGATGAAGTCGCCGAAGGACGAGCCGGTAATTGTGGCGAGCGGGGGATACTCGTGATCGTTACCCAGATCACAGTCGGAGCGTTTCAGGAGAACTGTTATCTCGTCGCCGACCCGGACAGCGAGTCGCTTGCCGTCGTCGATCCCGGAAGCGAGCCAGATGTCATCATCGCCGAGATCGAACGGATGGGACGGACGCCCGAGGCGATCTGGGTCACGCACGCTCACGTCGATCACATCGGCGCAATCGCGCCGCTGAAGCGCAGGTGGGATATCCCTGTCTGGCTGCATCCACTGGATGAGCCGCTTTACCGCGTTGGCGGCAGGCAGGCGCAGCTGTACGGCATTCCATATGAAGAGCCGCCGAATCCCGATCGCGAATTTGCGGAGGGCGTCCGCATCACGCTCGGCTCGATCGAGCTCGATGTCATGCACGCGCCTGGCCACGCGCCCGGGCATGTGGTGCTGCATGGCCACGGCAATGCGCTTGTTGGTGATTGTCTTTTTGCCGGATCGATTGGAAGAACAGACCTGCCTTTTTCGAATCCTGCGCATCTCGAAGCTTCGCTCGCGCGAATCGCGGCACTTTCCGCTGAGACCGTCGTGCATCCCGGTCACGGTGACATCACGACGATAGGCGAAGAGAGAATCTCAAATCCATTTCTCAACGGGACTGCGCGCATCGTGCGGGCAACCTGAGCGGACATCAAATTCGACATGACTGAAGCGACCAGAACAGAAAAAGATCCACTTGGCGAGCTGCAGGTTCCGGCTGACGCGTTGTATGGAGTCCAGACGCTGCGGGCAGTGCAGAACTTTCCGATCAGCGGGCTCAAGCCGACAGCGGCATTCGTCGAAGCGACTGTTCGAATCAAGCGCGCGGCGGCAATCACTCATCGCGAGACTGGACGTCTCGATGCCAGGCTGGCGGATGCGATCATCCGGGCGGCCGACGAAATACTCGCAGGCAAGCATCGCGAGCACTTTGTAGTCGATCCATACCAGGCTGGAGCCGGCACATCGCACAACATGAACATCAACGAGGTTCTGGCAAACCGGGCGAACGAGATACTCGGTGAGCCTCGCGGCGCGTACAAGCCGGTCCATCCGAACGATCACGTCAACATGGCGCAGTCGACGAACGACGTGATCCCGACTGCGATCAGGCTTGCGTCGGTTACCGAGCTTCCGCGCCTCATCGATGCGTTCGAGGGACTTATCGGGGCGTTCGAGGACAAGGGCAGGGAATTCAACGACGTGATGAAGTCGGGCCGCACGCACCTTCAGGATGCGATGCCGATCCGGCTCGGCCAGGAATTCACGGCATATGGCGGCACGCTTCGCCGTGGCCTCAAGCGGGTGGAACAGGCGGCGGACTACCTGCGCGACCTCGGTATCGGCGGAAGCGCAGTCGGAACCGGCGTGAATGTCGAGCCGGAATATCCGGCAATCATGATTCGGGAGCTCGCAAAGTCAGCGGGTGTCGCAGTGCGCGAGGGAGCGGACCGAATCCAGCTGATGCAGAGCATGGGCGACGCTGCCGCGTTCAGTGCATCGTTGCGCGTTCTCGCGCTCGACCTGAGCAAGATCGCAAGTGATCTGCGCCTCCTCGCAAGCGGTCCGCGCACGGGACTCGACGAGATACAGCTTCCGGCTGTTCAGCCAGGCTCGTCGATCATGCCCGGCAAGATCAATCCGTCGATTCCAGAGATGGTCAACCAGGTGTGCTTTCAGGTTGTCGGCAACGATGCGTGCGTTTCAGTATCGGCTGAGCATGGCCAGCTCGAGCTGAACGTCATGATGCCCGTCATCGCACACAACATCCTGATGTCGATGCGAATTCTCACCAATACCGCGGCGACTTTGTCGGAGCGCTGCATCAAGGGAATCGAGGCAAATGCCGAAATGTGCGCGTACTGGGTCGAGCGGTCGGCGGCTCTCGCGACTGCACTCGCCCCGCAGATCGGCTATGCGCGAGCGGCCGAGCTCAGCAAGCAGTCAGTGAAGGAGAATGTGCTGATTCGCGAGCTGGTTCATCGGGAGAAAGTTCTCCCGGAAGACGAAATCGATGACGTGCTCGACCTTCGGAAGATGACCGAGATCGGCGTTCCGGGTGGCAAGCACGGTGGCGTTTCGGCCGGGTAGTCTGAGATGCTGCTGAGCGTCGTCAACATTGCGATCGCGGCGAGCCTTGCGCCGGTCACGCTTCCACCGTGCACCATTCCGGGCATCCCCGCCGGCTTTCTCTGCGGCGAGCTCCGTGTTCCGGAAGATCGATCTGTCAGGAATGGCAGGACGATCTCTCTGTTCGTGGTCGTTGCGCCTGCTATCGGCGAGAAGCGCCGGCTGGATCCATGGGTCGAGCTCACCGGCGGACCTGGCAATGCAGCGACAGATTACGCTGAAGGTTATTCGTCGATGTTCCGGGAATACCGGCGTGAGCGTGACGTACTTCTGGTGGACCATCGGGGGATGGGCAGGTCTCACGGGCTTTACTGCGAATCCCTGGCGGGGCACAGGATCTCTTCGCTGTTCGAGCGCTGGCCCGCCGATTCCGTGGCTGCCTGTCGCGACAGCCTTTCAGCTACGACGGATCTTTCACAGTACACCACCGAGCGAGCTGCGGAAGATCTCGAAGCGGTTCGCCAATGGCTCGGCTATTCGCAGCTGAATCTTTTTTCGTATTCATACGGCTCGCGGGTCGCCCTCTCCTACATGCGCCGGTATCCATCGAAGGTTCGCTCGGCCGTTCTCTGGGGTGTGGTCCCACCCGATTTCAGGCGACCGCTCCATTACGCTCGCGACGGGCAGCAATCGCTCAACCGGCTGTTGGAGGATTGCAACGCTGATCCGAACTGTCGAGCGGCCTACCCGAACCTTGACGTTTCGCTCGACAAGGTCCTGGCAGCGCTGGCCAGAGCGCCTGTTCCTGCAACCCTGAAGCACCCCGTGACTGGGGCAGCGCTTCAGACTTCGATCACTCCCGCTGGATTTGCGCAGGCCCTCTGGGTTGCACTCACCCGTCCTGATGCGGGGCGCAGGATTCCCCTAGTAATTGATCAGGCGGCGCGAGGAAACTATCAGCCGTTGCTGGATATCGATGTCGCGACTGCGCCACCGCGCCGGCGGTACTACAACGCGGCGCACCTGTCGGTCGTCTGCCCCGACGAGGTACAGCAAGTCACCAGGGAAGAGTTGGCCGCAGCGTACAAGGGAACCTTCATGCCGGTGGAACGTGCTCTGTCTTACGTTCGTGCCTGTGGGCAATGGGGGCTGAGGCGCGGTCCGGCGAAACTGCTCCAGCCGGTGAAGGTCGACGTGCCTGCGCTGATTGTTTCAGGCTACATGGATCCGATCACTCCCCCTGAATGGGGCGATGCCGTGTCCAGTACACTTTCCAAAAGCCGCCATGTGATCATTCGGCACATGTCGCACGAGGCGGACGGTCTCGAGAATGCCGAGTGCCTCGACACAATGTTTCTGGCGTTTCTCTCCACCGCGGATGCGACAGCGGTGGATACCAGTTGTACCGGAAGCATGCGCGCTCCGGCCTTCGAGTTGCCGAAGCGCTGACCGGACCCCTGCAGGATCCCATGTTGGTCATCGGGCAGGTTTCGTCTATCTTCATTGCATGCGGATAACCACCTGGGCAGAGTACGGAGTCATCTGCGCGCTTCACCTTGCGAAGCGGGTTGATGAGGGTCCCGTAACGGGACGGCAGATCGCTGCGCTGGAGAAGCTTCCCGCCGATTATGTCGAGCAGATACTGCTGCGGCTTCGCCGCGCCGGTGTCGTGAAGAGCACGCGCGGCGCGCGCGGCGGATATATCCTCGCCAAGTCGCCTGCCGAGACTTCGATCCGTTCAGTGATCCATGCTTCCGAGCTCGAGACGTTTGACCTCCACTGCGTGAGCCACCCGGTCGAGACTGATCGCTGCTCGGCGTCGCACCTCTGCAGCATCAGGCCTGTATGGATGCTGCTCCAGAAGAAGATCGACGACGTACTCGAAGGAGTATGTCTGGCGGATCTGCTTCACGACGAGCCGGTGGTGCGCGAGAAGGTCGGTCTGCCAAACAATCCCCGCGCGCGGCAGCGCGGACTTCCGATCCTGATCGAAGCTGGCTCCTGACTGCTCTCGATGTGCAAATCAAAACGGCGCAAAGCTTTTCGCTCTGCGCCGTTTTTTTTGTTTGATGCTCTCTGCGCCCTTCTCTCTGCGCGCTCTGTGTGCCCCTTTCTGCGCCCTCAGGTTGGGCTTTTTCTCTGCGTCCTCTTGTATGCCGAAGGGGGGACTCGAACCCCCACGGGCTTGCACCCACTGGCTCCTGAAGCCAGCGCGTCTACCAGTTCCACCACTTCGGCAGTAGTCATCGCAACTTAGGCACCGCCAAAACGCAAGTCAACGTGACGACAGCAACGCGCGATGCGTCGGTTTCGCAGGCGGAAACAAAAACCTTTCTGATTCTGTGCGCGAGTTCTAGTTTGGAAAGCAGTCAATGGCAGAAACGAAAGAGATACCTGAGCGCGAAACGATCGCGCGGAACAAACGCGCGAGACACGACTACCACATTGTCGACACGTGGGAAGCGGGTATCGTACTGACGGGTAGCGAAGTGAAATCTCTGCGGAACGGGAAAGCGAACATTTCCGATGCTTACGGCATCGTAAAGGATGGTGAGGTTCACCTGCTGAACCTTCACATTTCGCCGTATGAACAGGCGAGTTTTTTCAACCACGAGCCGACGCGCACGCGCAAGCTCCTCCTGCACAAGCGCGAGATCAAGAAGATGATCGGCTCCGTCGAGCGTCAGGGTCTGACGCTCGTGCCCCTCGAGCTTTACTTCAAGAAGGGAAAGGCGAAAGTGGCGATCGGGCTCGGCAAGGGAAAGAAGCTCTTCGACAAGCGCGCCGACGAAAAGCTTCGCGATGACCAGCGTGAGATGCAGCGGGCGTTGCGAACCAGATGATTGCCGGGCTTGTTTTCGCCCTGCAGGTGGCGGCTGCGCAACCGGCGAATCTCGTCGTACGGAATGCCGGC
>JAYUWU010000056.1:0-2160 GCA_043753365.1 Gemmatimonadaceae bacterium
CCGCTCTATAACCGCGTCAGGTCGAAGATCGGAGCGGTGATGGACTCTGGCCCGGGCAAACGCGCAGGTATCGGTGCCCTTGTCCGGAAATGGGAAGAGAGCATGAAGGCGTTTCTTACCCCAGGGGTGCTCTTCGAGGAGCTCGGCTTCAGGTATTTCGGGCCGATCGACGGTCACGACATCGACATGCTGATGGACACGTTGACGGCGGTCCGTGATTTCACGGGACCGCGGCTGATCCACGTCATCACTCAAAAAGGAAAGGGGTTTCCAGCCGGAGACTCAATCGAGAAGTGGCACGCTCTTCCGCCCGGTCACGATCCGGCGACCGGCAAGCAGCTCAAAGTTTCATCTGCCAACGCTGCCTACACCGCCGCCTTCGGCAAGGGTCTGGCTGAGCTTGCTGACGAGAACGAAAAAATCGTGGCCATCACGGCCGCAATGCCGAGCGGCACCGGTACCGGCCTGTTCGCCAGCTCGCACCCCGACAGGTTTTTCGATGTTGGAATCGCTGAAGGTCATGCGGTGACGTTCGCCGCGGGAATGGCGACGCGCGGCATCGTGCCGGTTTGCGTCATCTATTCGACTTTTCTTCAGCGCGCCTATGACAACGTCATCCATGACGTAGCCATCCAGCACTTGCCGGTGGTGTTCGCGATGGACCGCGCGGGGCTGGTGGGCGAGGACGGCCCGACGCACATGGGACTGTACGATATCGCATACATGCTCGCGGTTCCGGGAATGACGGTGATGGCCCCAAGGAGTGGCGCCGAGATGCTCGGGCTTCTGCGCACCGCAGTCTCCAACAAATCGGGCCCGTCGTGTATCCGATATCCCAGAGATGCGGCCCCGGATATCGTGCCCCCGATCTCGGAGATCGATGAAGTGCCGTACGCATCGTGGGAAATTCTTCGCCGCGGTGCGGGTACCAGGGACACCGCGGGTGGCCTCGCGATTCTCGCGGTGGGAACGATGGTGCTGCCGGCTCTCGCCGCGGCTGAGATGCTGGCGCAGGACGGCATAAACTCGACTGTGGTGAATTGCCGCTTCCTCAAGCCGTACGACGAAGCCGCCCTCAGTGCGCTCGTGAAGGAGAATCGGTTTCTCGTCGTTGTCGAGGAAGGAACCGTAGTCAATGGGTTCGGTTCGTACATGGCGTCAGTCGTCGGGGGCCTCGACCACAGCGTGACCGTGATCGCTCACGGTGTACCTGACGAATTCATCGAGCAGGCGCCGCGAGTGAAGCAGCTCGCCAACGCCGGCCTCGACGCTGCCGGAATTGCGGCCCGGGTTCGACAAATCAGGCACGCCGACGCACCTGGCACACAACTCCGCGCAGGCTGATGCAACTCGGAGTCATCGGTCACAAGGGTTACGACGCGCTTCCGGAGATCCTTCACACTCTCTTCGCTACAGCACCCTCGCTCGGCATAGAGCTGCTCTTCGAGCGGGAGCTCCACGAAGTGGCGAGGGCCGGCAAGCGTCTCGAAAATCCGTCCGATATCGACGCGCTCCTGACTCTCGGCGGCGACGGAACGTTGCTGCGGGGTGCGCGTTTTCTTGCCGGTTCGCCTGTTCCGATACTCGGCGTAAACCTTGGCCGGCTTGGCTTCCTCACAACTTGCCAGAGTGGTGACCTCGAGGAGGCCTTGCGCCTGCTGGCGTCGAATCAATACGAGGCTCAGGCGAGAATGACGCTTACCGGCAGCGCCGTGGACGGCAGCGGTGCGAATCGGCAGAGCTGGCTCGCTCTCAATGATTTCGTCCTCCACAAGGGAGGGTTTGCCCGCGTCGTGCGTCTCGCGATTTCGGTTAATGGTGATTCCATCGGCACCTACGCCGCCGACGGAATCATCATCTCCACCCCGACCGGCTCGACGGCCTACAGCCTCTCTGCGGGCGGCCCGATCGTGGTTCCGACGGTGGAATCGATAATCCTTACGCCCATCTCTGCCCACACTCTGGCGGTCCGCCCGCTGGTCATTCCGCCCGATGCTGAAATTGCCATCGAGACCGATGAAGGCTCGGAGGAATTGCTCGTAACCGTCGATGGGCAGGTTGGCACGCACCTGGTTGCCGGCGAGAAGCTGATCGTGCGCCGCGCCGAACAGCCGGTGCTGATAGTGCGCCTGCCGGGCGCGAGCTTCTTCGACCGGATGC
>JAYUWU010000057.1:0-5278 GCA_043753365.1 Gemmatimonadaceae bacterium
TCGCGATGGTCGCTCTGCTCATTGCGGCGGCAAGCGCCGGCTTTCTTCCGCTGAACTGGGCCCCGGCGAAACTGTTCATGGGTGACGTTGGCAGTGGCATGCTCGGATATTTGTTTGCGGTCCTGGCGATAGCGTCGGAAAACGCTGGCGCAATTCCCCTGCTCATCTGGGTGCTGTTGCTCGGCGCATTCGTGTTCGATGCGACCGTCACGCTCTGTCGCCGAATCGCGCGGGGAGAGCGGTGGTATCATGCGCATCACAGTCACGCCTACCAGCGGATGGTTCAGGCCGGCAGAAGCCACGCGATGGTGAGCTCGATGATACTGCTCATCAACCTTGCACTGGCAGTTCTGGCAATAGTTGCATGGCTGCGTCCGACATTTTTCCTGATATCGATGGCTGCCGGGGCGATCCTGCTCAGCATCATTTACCTGTCGGTCGAGCGAATCAAGCCGATGCACGCTCAAACGCGCGTCTGAGGTGACCGCACCGACTGTCATCAAGGCTGGCGAAAGGGAAGGGCCACGCGAAGAGACATCCCTGCTGGCTTTCGTCAGCATCCTGCTGCTCCATCGACGCGTAATAGTGTTGTGCGGGCTCATCGGCACCGCGATCGTCGGAACCATCACGTACGCTTCCGCTGAGCGCTACATATCCCGCGCTTCGTTCGTCATTCGCGGAAGCAGGGCTCCGGTCGAAGTCCCCGGTGGTGCCGCTGCGCTGCGAGCTTTTGCCTCATCAGCAGAGTTCTCTCAGTCAGTGAATTTCTATTCCGATCTCGCAAGGGCAAAAAGTGTCGCGCTTCCGGTCGCGGCGAAACCGTACACGACATCGAGCGGCCAGAAGCGATCGCTTGCGCAGGTCTATGAGATCGAAGAGCCTGACCAGAAGCGGGCGATCGCTCTCGCAGCGGACAGGCTGATCAAAGATGTCTCATCGAGCATCTACTCGCGCAGCGGCGTGGTGGGCCTGGCGGTCAAGTCCACGGACCCTCTCGTCGCGCAGCAGCTGGCGACAAACATCATCACCGAGCTCGACGCCTATGGCGGGCGACGCCGACAGGAGCAGGCGGTGGAGGAGCGTGCGTTCATCCAGCAGCTGCTCGGTGACGCACGGGCGCGTCTCGCCCAGGGTGAGGAAGACCTCAGCGCATTCCTGAGGAACAACCGCGAGTACGGTGAGTCCCCATCGCTCAGACTGGCGTTCGATCGGCTCTCACGCCGCGTATTCCTGATGCAGCAGGCGTACATCGCGATGGAGGCGGGTTATGAGCAGGCGCGCATCGAAGAGGCGCGCGACCCCGCGGCGTTGAATATCGTCGAGCCCCCCGATCTTCCTGCTCAGCCCGAGCGCGCCGCAGCGCTCCGCGGGACATTACTCGGGCTCGTGAGCGGACTGCTAGTCGGGATCGTCATCGCGTTCGTGAAACAGCGCGTGGCCGAGTCTCGCGCGGAGTCGACTTCCGGGTATCTGAGATTTTCCGAGGCGCTGCGGGTTTGATCTGACTGCGGAACTGCAACTGCCGGAAAGGAGTGGGGTGAGTTGTCACGAGGGCCGTGAGTTTTCGCCCCGCAGGGAACGGAATGGTCCCGCTCGCAGGCACCTTCTCATTTGTTGGTTGACGACGGAACCACGTCGCGTCTGTGTGGTTTTCCGTAGGTAACCAAAATTAAGGTGCTTGCCGTGCGGGACAGTGCGCGTCAAGCGAGGGAGAACTCACGCAACTCAGTAGTTCTCACCCCACTCTCACTTTTGGTTCTGGTTTCCGCCCCAGGCATGGTCCATCTTCGGCTTGATCGGAACTACGCGGGGAAAGGAGGTTTTGAAGTGTCAGGAGGTTTTGAAGTGGATGCTGGATCGTTACGGGGTGGATCCGGATCTCACGGTTTCCGCATTCAGGGTTTAAAACTGGCCTTTCCTGAGTCGAGCATGGCGTTCGCGTGACGTCGTTGCGCAGTCGTCAAAAGAACAATGACAACTGGCCGTTCCACATCGCGGGCCCGCGCCCGGTTGACCTTCAAAACCTCCTGCACCTTCAATACCTCCTTTCCCTGTGTAGTTCCAGGCACTGTCCATACAGCGCTATTCGAACTACGCAGGCGCTGCGGGTTTGAACTGACTGCGGAACTGCAACTGCCGGAAAGGAGTGGGGTGAGTGGTCACGAGGGGCGTGAGTTTTCGCCCCGCAGGGAATGGGATGGTCCCGCTTGCAGGCAGTCACTCATTTCTTGGTTGACGACGTAACTACGTTGCGGCGTCTGTGTGGTTTTCCGCGGTAACCAAAAAGTAAAGGCGCTTGCCATGCGGGCCGGTGCGCGTCAGGCGAGAGAGAACTCACCCAACTAAGTAGTTCTCACCCCACTCCCACTTTTAGTTCTGGTCTTCCGGAAGAACTTCTAGCTTAAAAGCCCTGTCGGATGATCAAGCCGAGATTGAGATTCGACTTGTCCTCGAGGAAATGCCTGTTCGCCTGCGACGTCACCACCGCGCGTCCTGTCACGTCGAATGGGCCAACGAATCGCGACAGCTCACCGCCAAGCGAGTACTGAACGTCGATGCTGTTCTCCAGGGCAGGGCCAGTCTGGTACGGCGGGAGCCTGAGCGAGATCTCACCCTGAGTGACGCGTGAGAAAAAGCCTTTCATTTTTCCGCCGGCAGTAAATCGCTCGACTGCGATCAGCTGCGCTGAGCCGCTGCCGGCGCCGACGTTTGCGCCGAGCATCTGGCCGCGATATGTGTGGCCCTGCTGCAGCGGCTGGTGGAGGTAGATCAGACCTTCGCCACGCGTTCGCCCGCTCGCTGTCGCTGTGTAGTTGAACACTTCGGCTCGCAACGCATTCATGCGCGTTCCTTTCAACCATGCTTTCCTGAACCCGAGGTTGATCGTTGCCGAGTGATCAGGCTGGAGGAGGAAGTCGCGGATGTCAGAGCTGAAGTCTTCGCGGCCGTACTCGCCGTACACCTCGACACCACTGCCGCGCGGTGCCCATCGGAAGTAGATCGACGCAAGCTGGTTCTGCAGCAGGCTCCGATCGTCACCGAAAACGGTGTCGCCTTCTGCCGCGATGCGTGCCTTCAGAAGATTCTGTAGTGGAAGCTTGAAGTCGGAGAGCTGGAATCCGTTGCTGTCAGTCGCAGCGTGAAAGAATCGCGTGCCACCGAACTCGAGTCCGGGAATACCGCGAATCGTCATCGCACCGATTGCGCCTGCCATGAATCGCACGCGACCAGGCTTGAGGTAATCCTCGAAGTAATCGCGGCCGGTCACCGGTGAGAAGCGCGACTGCAGCAGCTGCCCATACACGAGCCTCCCGTGCATCGTTCCGAAACCGACATTTGCAGGTTTCGACGTTCCAAGGAAAGCGTGCGGGAAGCCGCCCGCGTTGTTGCCGAGTATGTAGGGAAAGTCGATCGTGGGACCCCACCACTGGCTCGCGGATGATACGCCGGCGCCAATCCCGGCGACGTCGATCCGCAGCGTGCTCTCACCAAAGTCAAAGCGCGAATAAGCACCGTCGCCGAAGCGCTGCGGTTTGTCGATCTCGAGCGGAAACTGACCGTTGGCAAACTGGAGGTCGCCGATCTGGCCGTTGTCCATGAGCTCGAACTCGGCGTTTTGCGAGCGAAACGCGATCGGTGCGAAAGTGGCAGAGAGCGGGCCGATGCGCGCGGTAAAACCAGCTTGGGCCCACGCGGTCAGGCCTTTGCCTGCCCAGACCGGACCATCGTTCGAACCGAACGGGTAAGCGGTGTTGCCGACGAAACCGACAGTCGGCCTGATGTAGCCGATTACGAGTCCGGTGCGAGCTGGCTTGGCGAAGTTGTATCGATTCGCCCACGGATGAAGGGTATCCGAAGGGGCGAGCGCGTCGAGCTGCGACGGAGACATTCCGCGAATGCTCCAGACGGTGGGAACCGATTTGCCGGCCGTCTGTAAATACCGGAGGTAACTCTCGAATTCGCTGCCGACGAAGACCTCGCCGTTTCCGCCGGCTGACTGCGCGTGGAGGGGCCTGACACCAGGCCCGGAGAGCGAGGCAAGCGCGAAAATGCAGACACTGAGCGTGGCAAGCCGTCCTTTGCGCGGAGTCAGGGTCGCCGGCACCGCGGGACGATCGTATGTCATTCAGTCACAATGGGAAACGAGGATTTCGATCGGCGCGCCATGCAACAGTACGGGATAGAGGACGCGCCCGTGTGGAACCACTATATTTACGCACCCCCCATGCGGGGAGCAAGCATACGAACCCTGCGTGATGCAGCAGGCACCGCAGGTCGTCAAACGAATCTTCTGGAATCGATGCGTTCAATACAGTCAGCAACAATCTATTTGGTTGTCGGAGCCTTCGCCGCTCTCTCTGGCATCGCCCAGGCTCAGCAGCTGCCGGGCAGTGTTCCGGCCCCCAGGAGGGCGACTCAGGCGGTTGTCACAGCCAGCGGTGATTCTGTCGATCACCTGCGCATGGCACAGATCACCGGCAACGCGCCACTTGGCGGGCTGATGTTGCGCTCGACCTCGTCACTGATGCGGCCCTCGAGTGGATTCAGCCTTCTGCTCCCTCAGGTAACGACGATCACGAACAGCGAGCTTCCGCACGGGCAGAACGACGGCGCGCTGTGGGCTGGGAAGGGCTACAACGTGAGGGCGCTCGCCGGCGTTACGGCGGCTTTTGGTCCGGTGCGGATCATCCTCATGCCCGAGCTCGTTCACTCGACCAATTACAGCAACACTGTCGACGTAACCGACCTTCGCTTCTCGCGACCGCTCCCGCCGAATCGGAACGACTTCTCCTCGCCGTTCAACGTCGTCCCGTTCTCGATCGATCTCCCGTACCGGTTCGGTGATGAGTCCATCCAGAAGATCTATCCGGGCCAGTCGTCGATAACGGTTTCCGGCGGACCGATCGAAGCGGGCGTCGGCACCGAGAACGAATGGTGGGGACCCGCGCAGCGCAATCCACTGATCCTGAGTGACAACGCTGCTGGATTCCCGCATGCATTTCTTCGCACGGGCCGACCGCTGTCATCTCCGCTCGGTCAGTTCGAAGGTCGCTGGATTGTCGGCGGACTCAAGGAGTCCGACTACTTCAATGATGACGTGACCGACAATGTGCGCTCGCTGAGCGCATTCTCGCTCACCTGGAAGCAGCGCCCCAGCTCGGGACTGACACTCGGTCTTCAGCGGTCAGTGTTCGCTCCCGTGGACGGATACAGCGGAGTACCTGCAAATCTTCTCGATTTCATCAGCGGCGTCGGTCACCCCAATGCTCTGCCCAAT
>JAYUWU010000058.1:0-2147 GCA_043753365.1 Gemmatimonadaceae bacterium
CGTCGGGACCAAGTAACCATCGTGACCGATCAGCCGCCGAACCCGCAGCGCAAGTCCAACGAGGAGTTCGCTGCCTTCGTGGATCGCATAGATGCAGCGCGGAGCTCGGCGGATCTCCTGGCCATCAGCCAAGGCCTTGAGCGGCTCCCGAGCGACATCGAGACAGCGGTCCTACTTCGAGCGATCGGCCGCCTGATCGTGCGGCGCGGCGGCGAGGAGGCCGGTTCACGGCGAGCGTTTTCCTCGTCACCGAACGCCTCCTGCACGAGCACGAGACACTCGAAGCCGCCACGGCCGCGCTCGCCGCTGAGTGCCCTGACGTGTCCGTGGAGTTTCTGCGTGGGGCGACCACCGCGTGCCTATGGGGCCACATCTTCCTGCCGAACGAGGTTCCGCAGCCGGGATCACTGGGCGGGAATTACCGGCACGAGATCCATCCGAATCTGACGTGGCGTGATGAGCCCTGAGGAAGAGGTATTCGAAACTGAGCCAGCTGCGCGGGCAGAGACCGCGGAGGATGTAGTGACCGCGCTAAGCGAGGTCGATGTCCCTGCGGCTGAAGCAGCCGAGGCAGCGATCCTCGTCAGTGCGCAGATCGCTATTTCGACACAAGGAGCACAGCGGAACCAGCGCATTAGCAGATTCGTTGATGCACTCGCAACGTGGCCGCCCATCGCAGGCCTTGCCGGGAGACGGATGGCCCGCTCACCCGGTTTTTCCGGAGTATTCGACCTCGCTGGGGAAGCGTCTGTGTGGGCCCTCAACCAGGCGAAGACGCGATCGCCAACGGAAGTAGTGGAGCAACTCGAGCGATTCCTGACTACCAACCGCATCGAGATACACGAGGTGCTTGCCATTAGTGGACTCGTGCCCGCTGAGTCGTATGACCTTGGCGGTGGCGTGAGCTTGGTACCTCTATCCGAGGTTCCGCAGTCCAGACTCAGAGATCACGCCGAGAGGAAGGGTGACCTTCGAAACTCCCATCCCCTATCGCACGCGCTTCCAACTGCGGGCGCCGCACTCCTGCGCAAGCACGTACTCGTACCATTCCCACCAGTGGGAGGGGAGTACGCGTCGGAGTTCGTGGGACTGTTCAGTCTGTCCGAGGTTCTTCAAGTACTCCCCGCCTGCGCTGAGCGCCCCCTCCAAGGCACATTCACGTGGTTTACAGCGCCCAGCGACACGCCTTTCGTTGGCACTCCGTTGGCCTCGTGGCACGAACGGTTCAAGCCAACGAGCGGCGGCGCGAGTTGGACGCCTGAAGTCTTTCCGGTCTCACGGTGGACGCCGATCATCGCTGCATTTTCGCGCATCAAGGGTGAGAACAGGAGCAGGATCGGCATCGCTCTCAACCGGCTGAACGACGCGATGCTCGACCCGCACCATACCACACAGTGTGCGCTCGACTTGGGGATCGCGGCCGAGGCGCTTCTGACAACTGGAGAACAGTCGAATGAATCGATCAGTTACGCAGTGCGCCAGCGCGCTGCGCTCTTACTGAGCAAAGATATCCAGCGACAGCAGCGTGACTTCGCACTCTTTAAGGCGCTTTACGAACTGCGGAGTGCAGCGGCGCATGGGCGCGTGGCGAATTCACAATACCGGTTGCTGAAAGGCCAACCCAAGATCGAGACCGTCTCGCTCTTGCGAGAGGCGGCACAACGAATCTGCGCGCTGGTCCGCGCCCTCCTCTTGAGAGCGGCGTGGCCGGATTGGGATGCGTTCGTTATGGGTT
Source organism: Gemmatimonadaceae bacterium (assembly GCA_043753365.1). Lineage (GTDB taxonomy): Bacteria > Gemmatimonadota > Gemmatimonadetes > Gemmatimonadales > Gemmatimonadaceae > UBA4720. The sequence continues at coordinate 1,736 of JAYUWU010000058.1, forward strand.
GGGAGAGTGGGGGGAACGACGAATCTGAGCAGGTCCAGAAGGGCGACTCTTCTTCGGCATGAAGCGCGAGCGAGGGCGGAGCGCTGTCAGAGCTTCGGGTGTGTAACGTCCCGGTACGTGCGCTCGTGTTCCCCACGGATCTGGAGCATGTCTCTCACCTGCTTGGCGGTAGTCGCATCGCGCCCACGCTTTCTCGGCTTCGGTCATTCGATGAACGACACCGCCACCGTGGATATCCTGAGATAGTCGGGGGAACGACCGCACGGTTCTCCACCGGTTATGAGAAGGCGCTCCACGTCAAGCGACGAGCGCAGAATGTCCACCCTGCGAGGCATCGCTTCAGCAGACGCGTATGCGGAATTGGCACGTACGATCCCGGACACGGTGCCGGACGAGATTCTGGCCGGCCAGC
>JAYUWU010000059.1:0-14650 GCA_043753365.1 Gemmatimonadaceae bacterium
CGGCACTATCGGATACAGAGGCACTCGGAAACCAGGCGCATAACCAGGCCTCTTTCGCAGCACATAGATCGACGCAACCGCCATCGCATAAAACGGCACAATCGCTGTAACGAAAGCGTCTGCAAGCTGTTCAAACGTCCCCAGCAAGACAAAGATCACGCCGATTGCAGTAACGGTGGCAATCGAGACGTACGGCGTTCCGAATCGCGGGTGCACTTTCGCGAGAGGCTTGAACAACATGCCGTCAGCTGCCGTCGCGAATATGATCCGCGGTCCAGTGATCATGACGGCGCTCAAGGTTCCAAACGTCGAGATCATCACCACGATCGAAACGAATGTCACGCCCGGCCTGCCCATCACCCGTTCGGCGACATCAGCCGCGACAAGAGGCGACGTGCGAATCTCGCTCACCGGCAGAACGGCGAGGTAGGCCAGGTTCGCCAGAAGATAGATGCCGATGATACTGAGAGTGCCGATGATGAGCACGCGGGGAAGATTCCGCTTTGGATTCTCGACCTCTCCCGCGATGAAGCTCACATCTGCCCAGCCATCGTAAACCCACAGCACCGATACGAGAGCCAGTCCGAATGCAGCGATCGAGAAGCTTCCCTCGGGCATCGCCGGAGTGTAGTGCCCGCCCGTCTGCGGAAGTCCAATCAGAAAGGCCAACCCGATCACGGTGAGGAGACCCAGAACTTTGGCGGCCGTCGCCATGTTCACCATGACACCAGCCCGCTTGACGCCAAGGTAGTTGATCGAGCCCGCGACGAAAATCGCTGCTGCGGCAACCCAGTGCGTGTAGGTCGAATAAGGCTCGAGAGCCGGATTGTTTCCGGTGACGCGCATCAAGTATTCGGCAAAGGTCGTCGATATGGCGCCGAGTGCGGCAGCGCGAATCATTACAAGCTCCGCCCACCCGAACAGAAACGCAGGCAAACGACCCCACGCCTCCCGGATGAACACATACACGCCGCCTGTCCGCGGATATGCGCCGGAAATCTCGGCCAGGGTCAGCGCTCCGCAGAGAACGAACAGACCGCCGGTTACCCAGATGATCATGAGTGGCAGCGGCCCCGGAACCTTGTCGGCGATGCCGGCGGGCGATCGGAAAATCCCCGACCCGATTGTACTGCCAACAAGAATCGCGATAGCGGTCCACGGCCCGATCCGGCGGGCCAGCCCGTCAGCGCCGATTGCTGATTCGGAATCCATCACATCGCCTGCGGCGGCGGTAGCTCGCGGCGCCGAGGGCGCACTAGGGGTGTCAGACATGCGCAAACGGTACTGCAAAGCCCACTGACGCGCGAGTAGCTTTAGCCGCGACGTTTTAACACGCCCGCTGGAGCATCCACTGCACCATCACGTTGAAGGACTGATGCACACCTACGCCGAGCCGCTTTTCTGGATAGCGGCCGCGCTGTGCGTCGTTGCCGAACTTGCCATACTTCGCGCCGCATTCGCGCCAGCGCGAACCGTCGAAGTTTCCACCGCAGTTCCCCGGTCGCCCCGTGGTACCGAAATGGTCTGGGCGATCATTCCGGCAATCATTCTTGCCGCATTACTCGCAGCCACCTGGGGCGCGCTTCACTAGATAATGTCCTCCCTCAAACGTCTCTCGTACGTCGCACTGATCCTCGCATTCGTGCAGATAGTTTTCGGCGCGATCGTCAGGATTACCGGGTCCGGCATGGGCTGCGGCGATCACTGGCCGAAATGCAACGGCCAATGGTTCCCGCCGCACGACCGTCTCGACCTGATCATCGAGATCAGCCACCGCTATCTCGCATTCGCGCTTTCGCTCGTCGTTGTCGCATTGCTTGTGAAAGCGTTCATGTCGCGTCGCTCTCACGGTGTCGGTGGTCCCGGAGGGGTGCTTGGACCGGCAATTGTCGCGGCAGTGCTCGTCGTCGTCGCTGCGTTGCTTGGCGCCGTTACGGTAAAGCTCGAGCTCAATCCGCTCGTTATCGCCGCTCACCTGACAATCGCGATGTCACTGCTCGCAACGCTGGCCGTTGCAGTTTTTCGCGCTGGCGGACTTGGTGCCAGTTCAAATCTTGCTGGAGGATCGCCTCGCGCGTGGCGCTCTTCGCGAATAGCCGTGATCCTCGCACTCCTCACGCTTGCCCTGGGTGCGCTCACCGCAAATCTCCCCGACGCTGCATCATCGTGCACCGGTTTTCCGCACTGCCGGACGATAACCGCTGACGGAGCGGCGCTCACTGTTCACATCGTGCATCGAGTGATCGCATTTCTCCTGTTCGGGCACCTTCTCGGAATTGCCATAAGTGCAGGAAAGCGGCGCGACCCGAAGCCAGTCGTGCGTGCAGCCCGAATCGCTTTTGGTGCCGCACTCGTCCAGGTGCTCGTCGCCGCGGCGATGATCGAGATGGCATTCCCTGCATTCCTGCGCTCACTTCACCAGGCGATGGGCACATTCGTATGGCTCGCGATCGTTGTCCTTGCCCTGCTTAGCGCGCGTGCTGCGCGAACACAGGAACAGCAGATACCAGCGAGGGCTGCCGCGTGACGTCGAGCCCTGCTATCGCCATACCGGCCGAGCGGACGCTCCTGCAGGACCTCGTCATGCTCACGAAGCCGCGCATCATCTCGCTGTTGCTGGTCACTACGGCAGCGCCGATGTTCGTCGCTGGCACTCCGGATTTCGGACTTGTCGTTGTCGTCATGCTCGCCGGATATCTGATGGCCGGCGGCGCAAACGCGGTCAACATGTACATGGACCGCGACATCGACGACATGATGGCGCGCACCAGGCTCCGCCCGATACCAAGCGGGCGCATGAGCGGAAGGTCGGTGCTCGCCTTCGGTATCGCGCTGGCGACCGCCGCGACATTCATCTTCGCGATCTTCGTCAACGTCGTCGCATCGGCGCTAGCGCTGGCGGGGTTTTACTTCTACGTCTTCGTCTATACGAAGTGGCTCAAGCGCACGACACCACAGAACATCGTGATCGGCGGCGCTGCAGGCGCGTTCCCTCCACTCGTCGGCTGGGCAGCGATGACAGGAACAGTGGACCTTACTGCCCTTTATCTCTTCCTTATCGTTTTCTACTGGACTCCACCGCACTTCTGGGCACTGGCGCTCCTCAAGCAGCGAGACTACACGAAAGCCGGAGTTCCGATGGCCCCACTCGTCTGGGGTGAACGCGAAACGATGAACCAGATGTTGTGGTATACGGTCATCCTGATCGGAATCACAATGCTCCCGGTAACGTTCGGAGCATTTGGCGTGATCTACCTCGCATCCGCTCTGGTGCTCGGGCTTCTGCTGCTCTGGGGAATTCTCAGAATGCGCCGCGCCACAGAGTGGACTGCTCCAGCGTGGTGGGTATACAAGTATTCGCTGCTGTATCTCGCTCTTCTTTTCCTGGCGATGGTGGTAGACCGCAAGATTCCGCTCTGATGGCCGAGGCCCGGTCGGCGAAGCGTCTGCCTTCGCCGAAGCCTCTGCGATCACTCCTGCCGCGAATCAAGCCGCACCTGTCGCGGCTGCTTGCGGCGCTCGCGTGTCTCCTCGTCAGCGTCGCGATAGCACTCGCGTTCCCGCAGATCGTCAGGCATCTCCTCGACGCTGCATTCGTTCAGGGCAGCAGCTCCCTGCTCGACAAGATCGCTCTCGGCCTGGTCGCGCTCTTCGCGATTCAGGCGCTTCTCAATTTTGCGCAGGTGTATCTGCTCACCATCACGTCAGAGCGGATAATTGCCTCGCTGCGTCGCGATCTCTTCGCACACCTGATAACGCTGTCCCCCGGATTCTTTACGGAACAGCGCACGGGCGAGCTGACGAGCAGGCTTTCCTCCGACACGACGGTTCTCCAGACCGTGCTCAGCTACAACTTCTCGGAGTTCGCAAGGCAATCGTTGTTCCTGATCGGCGGCGTGGTTCTCCTTACGATGACTCATCCGCGGCTTGCGCTGACGACACTCGCGGTGGTTCCCATCGTCATCGGCGCTGCGCTTTTCTTCGGCAGGCAACTCAGGCGGGCAAGCACGGGCGTACAGGATCGAATCGCCGAAGCGACCGGTAGCGCTGAAGAGGCGTTCTCGCAGATCCGGACAGTGCAGAGCTTTACCCGCGAAGCTGAGGAAACGCGTCGCTACACCGGCCACATGGCACACGTCATCGCTGCCGCGACCGACCGCTCGAGAATTCGCGCGACGTTTTTCGGCATTCTCACGTTCTGCGCATTCGGTGGCGTCGTCGCGGTTTTATGGCAGGGTGGCAGACTCGTGCTCGAGGGTACACTCACCGCGGGCGCGCTCGTTTCATTCCTTATCTATGCCCTCTATGTCGCGGGCGCTGTTGGATCCCTCGGTTCGCTCTTCGGTGTCTACCAGGAGGCTGTAGGCGCGGCACGGCGCACATTCGACCTGCTTGAAACACAACCGACGATCGCAAGTCGTGCCAATCCCGTTTTTCTCGAGAAACCTGTCCGCGGAGAGGTAACGCTCGACGGCGTTTCGTTCGCATATGGGCCGACGCTACCCGAGGTGCTTACCGATGTTTCACTACACATCGCATCGGGCGAGGTCGTCGCGCTCGTAGGACCAAGCGGCGCAGGAAAGACGACGATCGCATCGCTCATCCCGAGATTCTGGGACGTCACCCGAGGGCGGATCAAGGTCGATGGGTACGATGTGCGCGCACTCGCACTCCAGGACCTGCGCTCAGCGATCGGAATAGTTCCGCAGGAGCCCGCACTCTTCAGCGGAACCGTGCGCGAGAACATCGCTTACGCGGTGAAGGAGGACGGCCGCGTTCCTTCCGAAGACGAGATACGGCGGGCCGCGCAGGCAGCGCACGCGATCGAGTTCATTGACCGGCTCGTCGAGGGATTCGATACGATGGTCGGCGAGAGAGGGGTAAAACTTTCGGGAGGACAGCGGCAGCGACTGGCAATTGCCCGCGTTTTCCTCAAGGACCCGGCAATCGTGATTCTCGATGAAGCCACGTCGAGCCTCGATACCGAGAGCGAGCGGCTCGTCGAGGAGGCGATGCAGGAGCTTCTCCGAAACCGGACGACGCTCATTATCGCCCACCGCCTCAGCACTGTACTCAGGGCGGATCGCGTGGTGGTGCTCGATCGGGGGCGCGTTGTCGAGCAAGGGCCTCATGCGCAGCTTCTCGCCGAAGAAGGCGTCTACTCTCGCCTTTATCGTGGCCAGTTCCGCGGAAACGCATTTCTCGCGGCTGCTGAGTAGTCCACAGCCTTGCGTGGTTTAGACCTGCGGGCATGGATGTAGCGGGAGAGCGTAAGGCCTGACCATGCAGGCACGGGACTGACCGTTTCCGGCAAGCTCACTCAACCGCAACAACCATGAACAAGACACTCACCGCTTTAGCCCTCATCGCACTTGGTGCGACCTCAGCTGCTGCTCAAACATCCGGGCCAGACCCGCTCGAGCTCGGGGTGGATGCCGGCATAACCATCGGCATCGGCGACAATGCCCGCACAACCATCGACCTGCCGGTCAGCTCGGCGCGAATCGGATTCCCGATCGGAACGCGGACGTCACTCGAGCCCAAATTCAGGATCAATGTCGTTACGGGCGACGGCGACACGTTCACCAGCTACCGTGCCGAGCTCGGACTTCTTTACCACCTTGGCAGTGGGCGGTATCCGGGCGCATACCACCGCGCGGGAATGTACCTGAGGCCGTTCCTTGGCGTTACAGGTTATGCGAACGGAGACAGTGATTCAAACGGTCTCCTCGGCCTTGGCTTCGGTTTCAAGCATCCGATAGTCAGCCGGCTGTCGAGCAGGTTCGAGGCAAATCTCGGCCATCACTTCGGGGATGGTGATACGACAGAGATCGGGCTCCTGGCGGGGCTATCGTTTTTCACACGATGAGCATGACGGTCTGCAAACCCAGGGGAAGCGGATTTGGCGGATAACCGCGGATTCGGCGGATCAACTACATGAAATTTACCGGCCCCTCTCGCCCCGTTCGCGAAATCAATCCGCTGAATCCGCGGTTATCCGTCAAATCTGTTCCCCTCTGGGTTTCCGCCGTTCCAGCGGTCACGCATCAGCTCAGGTCGAAGGGGGCGGACTCCCGGCAGTCGTATCAACAGCAGGAGTGACCAGAGGCGATCCGAGCTTGAGCGCCAGAGTCGCAGGCGAACCCGCAACGATTGTCACGCTCTGCTCTGAAATGCCCAGCTGTGGATGCCACGCCTTAACGCGAAAGGTGCCCGGGGGGACGTTGTCGATCGAAAATGTTCCGGCTCGTTTGGTAACCGCGAAATACGGGTGATCGAATACCAGTATCCACGCTTTCGCCCATGGATGAAGCTTGCAGCTAATCTCCAGCTGCGCGGGCTTCGTCAGCAGCCTGTCGAAGGGCACGACCTCGCCATTGTCGTTGAACGGCGCAATTCCCTCGAGTTCCCCCGTGCCAACGTTCACGATGTGGTTCTCGTGCATCGCTGCATCGCCGCTTCCGACGTTGAGCGTCGCAGGCGCGAACACGGCTTGCACTTTTGGGGTCAAGAGGCACTCTTCGTTCGCAAGGTCAAACCGTCGTTCCATCGGAAGCGGCTTGCCAGTCCGAATATCACTGATCCACACAGCAACACCGCCGATCCGCTTTCCCGTCCTTTCGACCGAACGCGCGGTGACGGTCGCACCACATCCGGGAAGGTCGGACGGTATGTTGACTACCGAATCAGGCGGGATTGTCCCTTCGAAATCGATAGTTCCAGTGAGCCGGGTGCCATTGACGACACTGACGGCCTGATACGGCGTCGCCGGCGTCTCGACTACACTCGGCCTGGGCGCGACACTGCTTGCTTTCCTGGCCGCGGGCTGCGCCGCATCAGCTTTTTGGTCGGTGGAGCAGCCCCCGAGCCCGAGGCCGGAAAGCAAAACCACAACTGACAACCATTGTTTCATTCGAAAATTCGCTTGCATCGATTTCGGTACTGGGGGCAACGGCCGTGCCACTAGCGGGCAGCCGGGACGGGACATCGTTGCACAGGGCGCAAAGCCAGGGCTAATGCGCCTCGTACACCGCGCGTCCGCCGAGCCATGTTGATCTTACACGCGTCGCAAGTATCTGTTCTGCAGGGACAGTCATGATGTCGCGGTCGAGTATCACGAAATCCGCATATTTTCCCGGCGAGATCGATCCCATCGACTTCTCCTGAAAAGCGGCGTACGCGGGCCAGATCGTGATTGACTTCAGAGCCTCATCGCGAGTCATCACCTGGTCGGGATACCACCCGCCGGCCGGCCAGTTCGTAGCATCCTGGCGCGAGACGGACGCATGAAATGAAATCAGGGGATTTACTTCCTCGACAGGAAAGTCGCTGCCGTTGGGGATGATGACGCCACTGTTCAGAAGAGAACGCCAGGCGTAGGCACCCTTGATTCGCTGCGGTCCCACACGCACCTCCGCCCAGCGCATGTCACTCGTCTGGTGACTGGCCTGCATCGACGGAATTACGCCGAGTTTCGCGAATCGGGGAATGTCTTCGGGTGATATGACCTGCGAGTGCTCGATCCTGAAGCGATGGTCTGCGGTCGGCACAGCCTTGAATGCGGCATCGAACGCATCAAGGACGATCCTGTTCCCGCGATCACCGATCGCATGCACGCCGAGCTGGAATCCGCTGCGGAGTGCCGCCGTTGCAACGCGCTGGATGTGAGCCGGCGCGGAGACGAGCAGACCGGTATTTCCCGGCGCATCCGAATACGGCGCAAGGAGCGCCGCTCCACGCGAGCCAAGAGCGCCGTCGGAGTAAAGCTTGATGCTGCGGATCCAGATCCTTCCGTCGTAGAGCGCGCTCTGGGCACCACGTTTCATGTAGTGCGCGATGTCGGCGCTGTCGTCAGAGATCAGGACGTAGTTACGCAGGTTGTACTTCCCATCGCGCGCGAGGCTCTCGTAGATGTCGATGGTCGCGCGGCTCGCGCCAGCATCATGAATACCGACGAGACCCCATTTGTTGGCTTCGTTGATGGCGGACGTAATCGCTTCACGCGTCTGCTCCGGTGTAATGTCGGGAATAGCGCGGGCCAGCAGAGACTCGGCATTATCGACGAAGACTCCCGTCGGCGACCTGTCCGGTCCGCGGACGATCAAGCCACCGGACGGATCGGTTGTCGCCGCGGTGATCCCCGCCTGTCGCATCGCCATCGCATTTCCGAGCATCGCATGTCCGTCGATCCGCGTGAGCGCCACCGGATTATTCGGGAGCGCCCGCGAGAGCGCCTCGTGAGTCGGGAACTCCTTGGTTGTCCAGAGGTTCTGGTCCCAACCGCGGCCGACTATCCACTCACCGGGCTTCATGCCACGCGCGCGCTCAACGACTCGCGCGATCACTTCGTCGTAACTCTTCGATCCGGCGAGCTGGACATTCCGGAGCGATGTGCCGAGGCCGAGGAGATGCGCGTGGGCGTCAACCATTCCGGGAATGATCGTCGCCTGATTGGCATCGATGACACGAGTCGCTGGTCCGGCCAGGGCACGCACTTCCGTATCGGAGCCGGCAAACAGGATGCGACCGTCCTTTACGGCAAATGCCGACACAATCGGGCGGCCATCGTCGACAGTGTAGACCTTGCCGTTTACGACGAGGAGGTCAGCCGTGCGGGACGACTGGCCCATCAATGGCTGCGACACCAGCATCGCGGCAATTGCGAATAGAATTTTCATCGAGGGATTTTGCATTGATGCGCGTCGAAGTGCCACCTTCCGCCGCATGTTGATTTTGCTTTGCTTAAGCTCAGGCGGGTAAGCGGCAGCACAGGAGACGGCATCATAACTATCGAGATCCTTCAGCGGGCACTGCTGGCGGTTGCAGCGATTGCTCCAGCGGCGTGCACAAAAGCGGGCACGCCGAAGCCGTCGCGGGAGATCCGGTGGTACCTCGCCGTTCCCCAGATATCAACGGAGACGACTTCCCGGGTAGCTCCCGGCGAGCAGCTCGCTTCGCTGGGGACGCTCGTGACGATCGACAGCGCCTCGCTTCGACCCGTCGTAGTCAGGAGAAGCGCAAGCGGACCTTCGACCATCACGACGTATCAGGGTTCCCGTTACCACCAGGAATCGATTCGCGCGCTTGTGAACGACAGCGCCGTCATGGCGAACACCGCATTGGCAATAGTCGGAGCGAGCCAGAGTGACGCCATGATTCTCGACTTTCAGGGTGCGACGCCGAACGATCTTCCCGGCATGGTTGAAATGGTGCGTGCCATCAGGCTGGCGGCGCGTTCCAGGGAGCACGCGCGAATTGTCATGATCGTTCCGCCGGGGGACACCGTGTCATACCCCACATCGATTCTCGCGCGAGTCGCCGACATCCTCATGATCAGGCTTCATGGCGAACACAGGCCAGGAACTTCAGCCGGGCCGCTCAACACTCCCGAATTCATCGCGCGTGAAATTGGACTACGCACGCGCACGGTCGGCGCTACACGACTGGGTGTCGAACTGCCCCTGTACGGATATCGCTGGAGCGCCGACGGAAGCGCGCATTCGATTACCTACGAAGATGCCCAGGCGCTTGTTCGCGCCGAATCCGGAGTTTTCACTCGCGATCCCCCAAGTCAGTTTCTGACCGCGCGCGGCCGCAATGGCTGGACGGTTTGGGTTCCCGACTCGCGTACGGTGCAGTCAATGATTGCGGCCGTTAGGCGTCGGGGAGTGTCGGTCTTCGCGCTCGCAGGAACGGACGGTGCTGACCCCGCGATTCTCCCGACGGACGTCAGACGATGATCAGGTCGCGCTGGGTTTCCGCCGGCGTGATGATCACTTCTCCATCGCCGATGTAGCCGTTTACCTCGCTCCGCATTCCGACATCGCCGGTCAGGTAAATCCCCGGCTCGATCGAAAAGCCTACTCCCTGGATCAGAAACCGCTCTTCCCGTGTCTCGAGATTGTCGAGGTGAGGACCTGAGCCGTGGAGATCGCGAGCATCTATTGAATGACCCGTGCGGTGGATGAATCGCTCGCCATACCCGCGCGAGGTTATCACAGCTCGCGCTGCATCATCTACTTCGCCGCCGCTGACATCGGCACGTGCCGGGATTTTCTCTCGAAGGAGCGAAACCGCTGCCTCGCGCGCGTCCCTCACAGCTTCCCAGATGGCCAGGTTTCGTTCCGACGGCTCTCCCAGGCTTCCCATCCAAGTCTGGTCGGCGTACAGGCCTCCGTCTTCGCGCGCCCACAGGTCGATGAGCAGGATCGCACCTGGCTCGATCGTGGCGCTGCCGTCAACCGGCGGCTCATAGTGTGGATTCGCGGCATGTGGCCCGATTGCGACAATCGGTCCGTGATCAGTGCTCAGTCCTTCTTCGGCGAACCTGGCAAGGATCCACTGCTGAAGCGCGTGTTCGGTGACTGGGGTTCCGGAGCGTGCAGCGGATCCGGCGCGGCTCATCGCTTCGTGTGCAATCGGGCGGATGATTTCGGCTGCGCGTTTGTGAGACGCGAGATTTTCGGGCGTCCATACAGCGTAGAACCTGCTGACGAGATCGGCGCTGGACACGACACTCGCTCCGGCATTCCGCACCATCTCCAGCACTCCAGCGGGAACCCTGTCGAGATAAGGAACGGCATCGCCCGGTGAATATTCCATCGCCACCTTCTTGCCGTTCACCAGCGTTGCCAGCTGTGACTCGAGCTGCCGCCATCCGCTGTACACCTTCTTTTCCCATTGCGATGGCCAACCCTGCCATGGCCCCTGCTCGATTGCGTGCGTAATGGCGGTGGGCGCGCCGGTCCGCGGGACGAGCACGAATATCCGCCGGCTCCCCATTCCCGAGAGGCCAAGCAGCCCGCCCGCAACTGGGTTGAGCCCGTGGAAGTCGAAGATGAGCCAGCCATCCAGGCCGGCATCTGCGATCGCTTGCTGGTAAGAGGCAAGTGTTGCCTGAGTCAACATTCGGTGGTCCTCAGTGATTCGTGCTGCGCCATTCGGCTCGCCACTCGCAGACGCCCTCTCCGCGTTGAGCGCAATGAACGTGATCGACCTGCTCACCAGCTTCGACCAGCATCTTCAGGAGCTGTCGAAAGGCGGTTTCATAAAATGCGCAGCCGGCGGAGCGGGGTGCTCCGTTCACTGACACGGAATCGACGACCTTGAGTGAGAGAAACGACCCTGTCCGCTCCAGCGTCCCCTCAAAAACTCGTTCCGAGGCCAGCTTTATCTGCTTGAGAGCCATTGGCCGGCTGATGAATCCGGGCAGGAGTCGTATGGTGCCGCGCATTGTCGGCGAGATGGACTCGTACACAGCAACAGCGAGTATCTGGCCGGCATTCTGGAAGAGCTCGGCCGCGTCGGGCCTCCGCCCGATGAGGGTTCCAAGTCCTTCCGCTTCAGCGAACGGTATTCGCTGCCCGCGTTTCATCGCTTCGCTGTACCGGCGAATCTGAGTATAAACGGTGTCACTGAGACCGAGTCGCTTGTTCCGGAGCTCGGTCACATATTCCGTTTCAGTTGGATCCGCCGGTGTGTCGATCTGGCGAATCGCTTCCAGAAGACTCAGGGGTATTCGGGCGTTGACAGTCGAAGCCATATGCGGGGTGGGAGCGAAATCACCGGCGGCAGCCGGCAGCGACGGAAGAAACATATTGCAATCGGCCCATAGTTGAATAATCGGGTTACATCTTTTTGGACTTCGTGATCCGGGTGATCGCCGGAGCGGCGATCGCCACTGCGATTGTTAGCGTCGCGCGCAGCCGACGAACTCTTTCCTTCAGCGGAGCAGCCGCCTCTGTCCTGCTCGGCACAGTATGCGTGGCTGCTGGATGGAGCTGGGGCGTGCTGCTCGTCGCGTTTTTTCTTTCGAGCACGCTCCTGTCACGCATTGGCAAGGCCCGCAAGCTCGCCAATACTGCAGGCATTGCTGAAAAGGGTGGCGAACGCGACGCTTATCAGGTTCTTGCAAACGGCGGGGTGTTCGCCGGATTTGCGATGGCAAGCATCGCGTTTCCATCTCCCGATTGGATACTGCCGGCGATTGGTGCGCTCGCTGCATCGACATCCGACACATGGGCTACCGAGACTGGAACGCTGTCGGCAACGCAGCCCCGTCAGATCCTGACCTGGAAGAGCGTGCCCGCGGGAACCTCTGGGGGAATAACGCTGCATGGCACCGCTGCCGCCCTTCTCGGCGCCGCCTACATCGCCGCGATTGCGACACTGGCCGGATTTCCTGAAAGCACAGCATTTGCAGCAATCACTGGAGGATTCGCTGGCGCCCTTCTTGATTCCCTCCTTGGGGCGGGAGCTCAGTCGCGCCGGTGGTGCGCGCAATGCGGTATAGGAACGGAGCGACGTATTCATGTTTGCGGCGCGGAGACAACAGTGATCGGAGGTTTTTCCTGGCTCGACAACGACAGGGTGAACGCAATGAGCTCGGTGGGCGGAGCAATCGTGGGATTCCTCTGGCTCCTGTGAGCCCATCGAAGGCGCGAGTGCTTCTCGTGAGCACGAACCAGGAGCGCCAGCCTTACCCGGTGATACCTAACGGCCTTGCCTGCGTGGCATCCGCGCTAAGCGCCGCGGGACACGAAGTGAAGTTCCTCGATCTCTGTTTCGTACGCGACGCCGCTCTTGCAGCATCACGCGCAGCGAGCGAGATGAGGCCGGACATAATCGGGATATCTGTCCGCAACATTGACAACAGCGATGCTATTGCGCTGCGCCACTACACGCCAGGCGCAAAGGTGATTCTGGAATCGCTGAGGTTTGCCGCACCTGATGCCAAAGTGATTGCGGGTGGTGCCGCCTTCGGTGTCGCACCCGAGGCATTGTTCCGCGAGCTTGGAGTTGACTACGCCGTCGCCGGCGATGGCGAGCGCGCTACCGTTGCACTCGTCGACGCGCTGGCTCGCGGCAGCGCGCCGGAGTCAATCCCGGGACTCGTGAGATCGGTTGACGGTATCGTCCACTTTTCGCCGCCGGGCGAAGACGCGGATCTCGATTCCCTTCCTTCGCCCGCGCTCCATAGGTGGGTCGACCTCAGTCGCTACGAGAGGCACGGCGCTGCGATCCCGATTCAGACCAAACGCGGCTGCGTCTACAAGTGTGTCTACTGTACGTACAGAAACGTGGAAGGCTGGGGTTACAGGCTACGCGACCCGGGCCTTGTCGCCGACGAAATAGAAGAGCTCCACAACATGGCCGGAGTCCGGCACTTCGACTTCGTGGACTCGACATTCAATTCACCGCCGGGACATGCGTTAGAAGTTTGTGATGCGATCATGCGGAGGAAGCTCGCCATTCGTCTGGACACGACGAACTTCACGCCCGCCGCCGCGTCGACCGAACTGCTCGAAGTGATGCGCCGCGCCGGGTTTCGAACGCTTGGAATCACAGCGGAGAGCGCGAGCGACCCTGTTCTCACGCGAATGGAAAAAGGGTTCGACGCCGCCAAGGTTAGGGAGGTCGCCGAGCGCGTAGAGAAAGCGGGGTTCAAGACCCTGTGGATTTTCCTTGTCGGGGGACCGGGCGAGACGCCGGAGACCCTCGACGCAACGCTCGCTTTCGCGTCGTGGCGATTGAAGCGGGGCGACGCCGTTTACGTGACCGTGGGACTTCGCATCTATCCGGGCACCACACTCCACCGGATTGCTATCAGCGAAGGTGTTGTCAGCGACGACGCCTCACTTCTCAACCCGACGTTCTATTTCAGCCCCGGCATAACATTCGATCATGCGGTGTCCAGGCTTCGCCGATTCGCGGCTGACCATCCGCGGTTCATGTTTTCTGCTGACTCGAGATCTCTCGTGCTGCCGTGGCTGACGCGAACTGCTTCATTGCTTCGACTTCCCCGGCCGCATTGGCAGTACATGGGTGTCTTTCAGAGGATCACCCGCGCTACCGCCCGGAGACAAGCGGCGACTGGTGTCTGACGCCCAGGTGATCGTTGTCGGCGGCGGCCCGTCGGGCTCGTCTACAGCCCACTTCCTCGCTCGCAATGGTATCGATGTCCTCGTCCTCGACCGGGCGCACTTTCCACGCGACAAGACTTGCTCGGAGTATCTGAGTCCTCAGGCATCTCGAATTCTCGCGGACATGGGCGCGCTCGAGTCAGTCGAGACCTCCGGTGCCGACCAGCTTGCAGGCATGCGGGTTCACGCCCCCAACGGTGTGACGATTCACGGCGAGTTCGCCGGCACGCATGGATTTCGGGGCTACCGTGACCGCGGGCTCGCTATCCGGCGCACGATTCTCGATTCGATCCTGCTCGACAGTGCGCGCGATGCGGGTGCGCGAGTTCAAGAGGGGGTAAGAGTAGTCGACCTCCTTCGCGACCAGAGTGGACGCGTTACGGGAGTAGCAACAACGGGCCCGGACGGACGTCGCGAGCTGAACGCACCTCTCGTGATCGGTGCCGACGGGCTGAGGTCGGTTGTTGGCCGCCGGCTTGGTCTCATACGACCCGCGGGCTGGCCGCGCCGTATCGCGTTGGTGGCGCACTTCAGGAACGTCGAGGGCGTCTCCGAGTTTGGTGAGATGCACGTCGAGCGTGGCGGCTATTGTGGAATCGCTCGGGTCGGCAACGGCCTGGTGAACGTCGCGGTCGTGATTCCCGTATCGCGCGCCGCCGAAGTAGCCGTCGACAGGACTGATTTTCTCGAGAGCTGGCTTGCGGAGAGACCGCGTCTCGCAGCGATGT
>JAYUWU010000060.1:0-2135 GCA_043753365.1 Gemmatimonadaceae bacterium
AATATTCATTTCATTGACACTCATTTAGTCAGGTCGTACGTTCAAAAACCAAGGCACCACTCCTCCGGGGAAACGCGGCTCCGGCCCGCATGCCTCCGACTCGCCGCCGACCCGCTGAGATGAAAACCCGAAACGCACTTTTATTCATCGTTATACTGTCCGCGTGCACAACGCCGGCTGCAGTGACGATTTCGCCCGCGTCTGACCCGTCAGCGACCAGAATGCTCGGGCCCGCGACCCCTGGCGCAGCTGCACCGCTCACCCAGCAGGACTCTGCGTGGATCGAGACAATTCTCGCGTCGCTCACTTCGCGCGAGCGCGTTGCGCAACTGGTCATGCCGTGGGTGCCGGGGGAATACGCAGCCGTGGGGTCACCCGAATACGAACAGGTCCGCGGCTGGGTCGAAGATGACAAAGTTGGCGGCCTGATTCTGTCGATGGGTCTCCCCCACAGCTACGCCGCGAAGCTGAACCACATGCAGCGACTCGCTGAGATTCCGCTTCTCATCACTTCTGATATGGAGAACGGGACCGGCATGCGACTTGGCGGGTCGTATGCATTGCCCTCGCTGCTTCCGCAGGGAGGAGGCACCGTTTTTCCGCCGGTGATGGCTCTCGGAGCAGCCCGGTCCGCAGATCTCGCGTATCAGCTCGGTCGCGTGCTCGGCGCTGAGGCGCGCGCAGTGGGCGTGCACATGACGTTCGGACCGGTGCTCGACGTCAACGCGAACCCGTTGAATCCGATTATCAACACGCGGTCGTTCGGAGAAGATCCTGCACTCGTCTCGCAACTCGCTTCCGCGTACATCCGTGGCGCGCGCGAAGAGGGGTTGATGACGACGGGGAAACATTTTCCCGGTCACGGTGACACGGAAACTGATTCACACATTGGCCTTCCCACTATCAAGTCCAGCAGGCAGCATCTCGATGCCGTGGACCTGCCGCCGTTCCGCACAGCGGTGGGCGACGGGATCGATGCCATCATGACTGCGCATATCGCGGTTACCGGTGTGCTCGGTGACAGCGCTCCGCCCGCGACGTTGTCACGCTACTTCATGACCGACGTGCTGCGTGGAGAGATGAAATTCGACGGACTTCTCGTTACCGACGCGATGACGATGGGTGGTGTCGCTAACCGCTACGGTGCGACTGAGCCGCTCGTGCTGGCAGTTGAAGCAGGCGCAGACATTCTGCTGATGCCACGCAACGTTACTGAAGCCATCAATACGGTTGCGGCGGCAGTGGCGTCCGGAAGACTCAGTCAGGCCCGCATCGATCAATCGGTCCGCCGGGTGTTGCGCGCGAAAGCTCAGGCGGGGCTGAGAAGCGGCAGGCTCGTCGATCTGGAGGCGGTCGATACGATAGTAAATGTGCCCGCGCGTTCAGCGGTCGCGCGCGAAGTTGCCGTGAAGTCCATCACCCTTGCCAGGGACAATCAGGCACTGGTGCCGTTGACTGCCGCGAAGAAAAAGCTGTTCCTGATCACCTACGCTGACGGTGGGGATCTCGTCGCGGGGCGCGTGTTCAACCAGGAGCTGCGCGCCGGCGGGCACGATGTCGCATCCGCCACAGTCGACAGTCGCACGAACGAAACCGAACTCGCCGCGCTGAGGACACGACTCGATTCAGCAGATGTGGTGATCGCTTCGGCTTACGTATTTCCGCGCGATGGGCGCGGAGTGATCTCCACCGAAGGCGGATTCCCAAAGTTCATAGAGGAGCTTTCAGCCTCTGGCAAGAAGGTAATTGCCATTTCGTTCGGCAGTCCCTACCTCGTCAGCGCATATCCTTCAGTCCCGACCTACATGCTCGCATGGGGAGGCGCACCTGTGTCACAGCGTGCAGCAGCGTCCGCCCTCCTCGGGTACACGGCGATCGGAGGCAAACTGCCGATCTCGATACCACCGTGGTTCACTACCGGCGCCGGAATTGATCGCGCTGCAACTCGACCGGTAGCGACACGATGAAGCGGGCAATTCTTGCGGGAACAGCCTTCGTGGTCGCAGGCTGCATCGCGCCGTCTTCCCGGACCCCGGTGCCCATGCGAATGCAGACACTGCCAACCCTCACGAGGACACCGCCGTCGGACGCTGGAATGCGGAGCGACCTCAACGCAATGCTCGACTCCCTGATGA
>JAYUWU010000061.1:0-2128 GCA_043753365.1 Gemmatimonadaceae bacterium
GCCCTCAGGTCGCGAAGCGCCTTCCGGACTTTTCGTGGGGAAATTTTGGCTGC
This sequence comes from Gemmatimonadaceae bacterium, assembly GCA_043753365.1. Classification (GTDB taxonomy): domain Bacteria; phylum Gemmatimonadota; class Gemmatimonadetes; order Gemmatimonadales; family Gemmatimonadaceae; genus UBA4720. Next base: position 54 of record JAYUWU010000061.1, read on the forward strand.
AGTAAGTCCGGCAGCAGCTCTGAGCAGGACGAGATCCTGGAACGAAAAGCGATACTCTCCACGTCTGCCGCGCTCCGGGGAGAGAAAGCCGGTCGCCGCATAAAGTCGGATCTGCGTTGCCGGGAGCCCGAGCATCTCGGCCACCTCCCGGACGGTGTAGCCCTTCATTCAGAATCTGTTCAGCGGGAACCGCGCCCGGTTCTGGATGCGACCGCACGGGGACGAGGTTTCTCCTCCCGCTTCCGTTCCTTCTCCGCGGATGGAGCGGCGCGTTTCGCTGGTTTCCTTCCAGTCGCGGCCGGCGCGGCTGCTTTAACCGAGGTGGCACTCGCGCGCTTCGGGAGCTGACCCAGACTGGCCTTGAGTGCCTCCATCAGATCGATGACCTGACCTCGAGGCTCTTCCGCCAACGACACGGAAATCTCCTGCCCGTTGACCTTCTGTTGAATCATTTCCTTGAGCCGGCTCTGCCCCTCGTTCATGTAACTGGACGGATCAAACGCAGGGACGCTCACCTGGTCCGCGAGGAGAATCGCGAGCTTGAGCTCGTTCTCCTTCACCTCCATCTCTCCAATCTCCACCTCGGAGATGGGACGGACCTCGTCCGCGTAGTGAAGTTGTTGCATGACCAGCCCTGTCTCCATCGGACGGAGGACGACGAGATACTGCTTGCCGCGGGCAACGTATCGCGCGACGGCCCAGCGTCCGGTTTTTCGCATCGCCTCGCCAAGCAGTCGGTAGCCTCGCTCCCCTCCCCGCTCCGGTCCCAGGTAATAGGCCTTGTCGAAGAAGATCGGATCGACGCTCTCGGAAGGGACAAACTCTGTGATCGCAATCTCCTGTGTCGAGCGCTCCTCGAGAGCTTTCAATTCCTCGTCGGTGAAAGTGACATATTGCCCACGAGCGAACTCGTAACCCTTGATCATCTCGCTCCGTTCAACGCGTTCCTCGTCCTTCTGGCAGACGTACTGCTGGCGGAGTCTCGAGCCACAGTCCTTGTGCAGGAGATTGAAGGAGACGGATTCCGATGACTGACTCGCCGAGAAGAGTTTGACCGGAATCGAAACGAGACCGAATGCGATGTTCGCCGAAGCCATTGCTCGTGCCATAAGGTCGAAAAATATACACCCTGTAGAAACGTTGCACAATTTCGAGGGCACAGGCAGGCGGCGAGCGGGCGTCGGGCTTTTCCCCTCTCCCCGCGGGAGAGGGGTCAGGGGTGAGGGTCCTGCGGTCGCGGCAGAGCCGAGATCGTCCTTTAGGAGAACGTTGAGGGACGAACGCCTCGCACAGACACCGTCTATCGTCTATTCAAGGATCTTCGCATGATCAACAGAGACCCTCACCCGGCGCTCGGCGCGCCACCCTCTCCCGCCGGGAGAGGGGAGGACGTGCGGTGCATCACGGACTCAACCCAGGCACCTCTGCGACGTCGATCTGATAGATGTCGCCGAGGCCATTGCCGGGCGAGCGCAGCATGGAGGTGAGACCCTTGCCGCTGAGCCTTTGGTTGGGAGGCAGCTGCATGGTGGCTCGGCTACTACTGAAAAAAAGATATCTTCCATCGGGAGAGAGCTTGGGACCGATCTCCATTGCAGGCGAGTTGATTTTCGATCCGAGGTTCGTGGCCGGCATCCACTTACCCTTGGAACGCGTCGAGAGGAAAAGGTCTCCCCCTCCGATTCCGTCCTTTCGCCCTGCAGCCATGAAGATGAGTGACGTCTCGTCGGCAGAAACGAGAGGCTCGAATTCATCAGCCTTGCTGTTGACGCCTATCCCGAGGTTCTCCGGAGTCTGGTAGACGCCATTCGCGAAGCGGGAGCGATAAAGATCGGTCCGGCCAAATCCTCCGGGCCGGCTCGATCCGAAGTAGAGAGTACCGTCCGATGTCACGGTCGGAAACCATTCGTCGGCGTCGCTGTTGACCGGAGCACCGAGGTTGCGCGGCTCTCCCCAGCTGTCTCCGACTGCGTCCATGACCCAGATGTCGAGGCTCTCTTTCACGCGACCGGGCGCGGGCCTCGCGGAGATGAAGAAGAACTTCGAGCCGTCCGGCGAGATGAACGGGTCGGCGT
>JAYUWU010000062.1:0-5206 GCA_043753365.1 Gemmatimonadaceae bacterium
CCGTGCCCGAACAGCGAAGAGTACGTGTGGCTTTCGCCGTCATTCCCGCAGGTGAGGACGCAGCTTGCACGAGTCGCAGCCGACATTGCGCGACGGTACGACGTATCGGGAATTCACCTCGATAGAATCAGATATCCCGGCAACGCCTGGTCGTGGGATCCGATAAGCCGCTCGGAGTTCGGCAAGAACCCCGACACGAATCAGGCCGAGTGGCGAGCTTACCGCACGGGTCTCGTGAACCGCATGGTGCGGGAGACGTTCGACAGCATCAATGCGGTGAAGCCCGACATCGTCCTGTCCGCGGCGGTGTGGGGCATTTATTACGACAAGTGGCAGTGGAAAACCCTCGCTGCGAGCACTGAGCTGATGCAGGACTATCGGGCGTGGGCGAAGGAAGGCTATATGGATATCCTCGTGCCAATGACTTACTCTCGCATCAAGGCTCCGTGCGCCCGCATTGACTGGGGCTGCATGCTCGATGAACAGATCGCCGGTTCAGAGCGTGGGACCGGCCGCCACATGTACATCGGAATCGACGCCAGCAAGGGCGCGCGTGAAGTCGTCAACCAGGTCCGGATGGCGCGCAGCCGCGGCGCGACAGGCATGGCGATCTTTTCATATTCGGCGCTTGCCGACGTCGGGGGATTTCGCCTGCTGGGATCGACGGTATTCTCTGAACGCGCCTCGGTTCCAGTCATGACCTGGAAGACTCAAGCCACTCATTGATGCGGGAACGCACCTGCGTCATCGTAAATCCGGCAGCGGGGCGAGGACGCGGGGCGAAGATGATCCCCTCGATCGCGGCCGCATTCGCGGAACACGGCGTTGGGGATATCAGGTCGAGTATCACGAAAGGAGACGAAGCACGTCTCGCTAGCGAGGCGATAGCTGAAGGGTTCACGACTCTCGTCGTCGTTGGCGGCGACGGCACGATGTCGAACGTTGCCAATGCGATTCTGCTTTCCGGCCAGGACGTGCGAATCGCCGTGATGCCCGCCGGAACGGGAAATGATTTTGCCAAGCTCCTCGGCACGTTGAATTCAGATGCGCGCACTGTTGCCGGCCTTTGTGCAACCGCGCCGGACCAGCGCGTCGACGTCGGGCGCATCGAGAATCGCTACTTCGTCAATTGCTGCGGATTTGGCTTCGACGTAGCAGTCCTGGAAGGCATCAGGAAACACACCAGGCTGCGAGGAAACTCGGTGTACGTCTACACCGCTATCACTGAGCTCTTCGGGTTTCGAGGATTCATGCTGAGTGTGAGGTCTTCCCAGTCGGATCGGCCCGCTGCAATGCACCTGATGCTGGTTATGGCGAATGCGTCGTATTTCGGCGGCACATTCGAAATCGCTCCCGGCGCGATTGCAACTGATGGTAAGCTCGACGCGGTATCCATACTCGACCTCCCTGCATGGAAGCGAGCCGTGGTACTTGGTGCCGCGTTGATGGGAAAGCATGAGCGCTTCAGGGAATGCGTGCGCGAGAGGGCAGGGGAGTTCGAAATCTCCTTCCGATCCCCACCTGCTTACGACGCCGACGGCGAGCTGCACCGTGCCAGCGAGTCAACTGTGGTGGTAAGTTCATGTCCGTCAGCGCTACGGGTTGTCGCCAGTCACGCGCTTTGATCTCCACACGTCCCATCTCGAAGAGACCGATGAAACTCAAGACCATTCTGCTCGTCGCTGCCGTTGCATCGACTCCCGGGCTCGCTCAAACTCCAGCACCGCCGGCAGCTCCCACCACTACAGTGATTCGCGCTGCGCGAATGATCACAATCTCCAGTCCGGCGGTAGTCCCGAACGCGGCGATCGTGGTGACGGGCGACCGGATTGTGGCCGCCGGGCCATCGAGCTCAGTGAGAGTCCCGGAAGGAGCTACGGTAGTCGATCTTGGTGACGTCACATTGCTTCCCGGATTCATCGACTCGCACACGCACATAACCGGGCGCACGCTTGGCGACCCGCTGGGAGACATGGCATCGGTCAGGGATTTCCAGTCGTACGGAGCGATACTCGGCGTAGCAAATGCCCAGAAGACGCTGATGGCCGGATTTACTTCCATCAGAGTTGTTGGATCCGGCAACTTCGACGACATGGCGTTGAGGCAGGCGATCACCGACGGTCGTATCGTCGGCCCCAGAATGCAGAACGGCGGTCACTCACTCGGCATCACCGGCGGGCACTGCGACAGCAACGGCTTCAGGCCCGGTGTGAATGAAGGGGGCGTGAAGCAGGGGATTGCCAATGGAGCGGAGGAGGTTCGTGCATCAGTGCGTCATCAGGTGAAATACGGAGCTGACGTCATCAAGACCTGCGCGACAGGTGGCGTACTCTCGGAGGGCGACGCGGTTGGAACCACGCAGTACACCTTCGAAGAGATGAAGGCGATGGTGGACGAGGCGCACAAGCTCGAACGTAAGGTTGCAGCGCACGCTCATGGCACCGAGGGAATCAAGATTGCGACCCGCGCCGGCGTTGCATCGATCGAGCACGGATCTTTTCTCGACGAAGAAGGCGCAAGGCTCATGAGACAGAAGGGCACGTACCTCGTGCCAACGCTGATGGCCGGCGAAACCGTCGAAGGGTTTGTGCGGAACGGCGTTCTAAAAGGTTTTCGCGCGGAGAAGGCACTTGCAGCGGCGGCTGCGATGCGTAAAGCGATAAGAATCGCGGTAGCGAATCGGGTGCCGATTGCGCTGGGCACCGATGCGGGTGTAATCACGCACGGAACCAACGCGCGTGAGTTCAGGCTGATGGTGGAGTGGGGCGGATTGTCACCAATTGGTGCATTGAATGCGGGGACTATCAATGCGGCAAAGCTGCTTGGCTGGGACAACAGGCTTGGGACTATCGAGCCAGGGAAGCTTGCTGACATTGTCGCCGTGCCCGGTAACCCTCTCCAGAATATTCATGTCACCGAGCAGGTCTCCTTCGTCATGAAGAACGGAATGATCTACCGGCGGCCGAACTAGGGAGCACCCCCGCCCGCTGATGCGGCACTGCTGCCTGTGGGGCGGGAGCGAGTTGCTCCAGCCCCGGGCAGCATCACGGGGGAAGCGGCTGCAACGCCGTGCAAGGCGTTCTGTCCCTTCCGCGCAATGTCGAGCGCGTGTGCGAGAACTCGCGCGGCTTCCTGAGGCGCATGAAAGCCCATCGAGTTCTCGGCTTCCACGAAATCGACGAGAAACTGTGAGTAGCGCTGCGCTTTGCGAGCTTCGGTGATTCCGCGAGCCGTGCTGTCCCGCGCGGCGAAGATGCCAATGCTGCGCGTCAGCTCGAGAACTGCGTCGAGAGCGATGTTGCGCATTTCGAACGTCCTGTCCTGAATCGTCTCGACACGCGCGCGGAGTTCAGCTTCCGGCAGTCGGTGACAGGTCTGGCATGAGCGGTCGATACTGAGCAGCGGACTTCTGACCTGGTGGTCGCTGATCTTCATTGCGCCCACGCGCTGATATGGCATGTGGCAGTCTGCACAAGCGACACCGGATCTGGCGTGAATCCCCTGACTGTACATCTCGAATTCCGGGTGCTGCGCTTTCAATACGGGCGCGCCACTAACCGCGTGCGTGAAATCCTTGTGCCCGTCGTCCTCGTAATAGGAGAGGATGCTGTCTGCAGTCAGCCCCTTCGTCCACGGGTATGTGAGCCGCTTTTCCGGGCCCTTGAAGTAGTACTCGACATGGCACTGGCCGCAGACGAATGCGCGCATCTCCTGCCGAGTTGCGTCGCGGTTCACGTCGAAATCTGCAATCCCCTGGACCGCTTTGGCCGCGCGAATTCCTACCATGAAGGCGGGCCGCGTCACGCGGAGCTCCATGGTGTTCGCATCGTGACAGTCCACGCACGAGACGGGATGTGAGACCTGCGTGCGTGCCTGCTGATAAGTCATCTTGTTGATCGCCTCGAATCCACGCGTGATATCTCCCTCGCCGAGGCGGAGGTAGGTCGCGTACATGGATGCATGGCAGTGCAGGCAGGTGCCGGGTTGCTGTGAGAACTGCTGCCGCTGAGTGAACTGCTGGTCCGCGAGCATGTATGCATGCCCGCGCTCCTCGCGGAAGTCGTGGCCGAACGCGTAGCCCGACCAGAATTCCTTGAGCCGCGGATCTTCCTGGAGTCGTGACTGGGCCAGCACTGAACGCGGGTCCGCGTTGGTTGGACTGTGAGGGAGCGCCTCGCTGCCACCGTATCGTGTTCGTTCCTGGTCGACTGTGCGCAGATAAGCGTCGTATTGCTGGGGGAAATTCTTGCCCCACGTCGCGGGGTCTGTCGTCGTGTCAGTCAATGCAACGACCCGGTAGAACGGATTCCTCGCCTCCTGGCGTCGCTCCATGATGTTCGCGAGAAGCGCGGCTCCTCCGACTGCCGCAACCAAGCCTAACGCAGCGACGGCGGCGATGGTCTTGATTCCCACTTTAGAGCGGCGGGTTTCGGTGTCAGGAGTGCTCATGGGATTCCTCAGTCGGTAGGAAATATTTCATCGAGCGGGGGGTTGGGTCATCGGACCAGATGTCCGACATACTTGTGACAGTGGATACACGAATTGCGCGAACCGTGATCGATGGCTTCGACTGTCGGCTGGTGACAATACCTGCATGCTCCTTCTGTCACCTCCCGGTTGCGTTCAGTAATCCTGAGCGGATCAGGGTAGCGCCCGGTCGTGAAATAGAATGAGTGCCAGAAGCCGTTCTGGGCTTTCGTAACGTACTTGCCGACGAGATTGTGCGGAGTGTGACAATCGTTGCAGGTCGCAGCCTTGTGGCTTCCTTTCTGCCACGCCGCAAAGTGCTCGCTCATGATGTGGCAGTTGGCGCAGGCCGCAGGATCGTTCGTCAGGTAAGATGCGCCCTTGGCGTAGCCGAATGTGAAGATACCCATTCCGGCGGCCAGGCCGAATGCGAGCGCGGCAGTGATAATTGCCTTCTGTCGCGTCGTCAAATCAAGCTCTCGGCATCAAGTGTCGCAGCCGAGCACGGTACGATGAAGCGCGGTACCAGATCTTCTGCGCCACGCCTCATTCTGTCAGCCGTTTATTGCCGGCACTCAGGCTAAGGGCAGCTCACCGTCGGGCTCGAGGAGATTGATTGCCCCGTCGTTCCGGAGGGTGACATTCACCGCGTGGTATCCCATTGCGCCGAGCGTCGGATTGCTTATGCAAAACGCATCGAGGACGTAACCGGCGGCCACGGCCTTATCGATATTATGAT
>JAYUWU010000063.1:0-42855 GCA_043753365.1 Gemmatimonadaceae bacterium
CCCGGTGATCGATGAGCCTGTTGTCACACCACCAGTGATCGATTCGGGACGCCCGATACCGGTTCCGCCGCCGGTGATTATTCCGCCCGCGCCGCCACCGAATCCGCCGGTGCCCATCGATTCAATCAGGTAGAGTCCGTCCTGAAACTGCGCAATCCGGAACTACGAAATCCGGAACTACGAAATCCGGAACTACGAAATCCGGAACTACGAAAACAAAATTGGGGAGTGGGGTGAGAACTGCGGAGTTACGCGAGTTTTTCCCCGCAGGCAGGTTGGCGTCCTGCATTCGAGCTTCATCGATGTTGGGTAACTATAGAAAATCAGGGAGTTGTTGCGCAGTTACCCCAAAATCGACAAAGCCAGACTGCAAGATACTGTTGGTTCTGCGGTCGAAAGCTCACGTAACTCAGAAGTTTCTCACCCCACTCCCCCATTTGGTTCTCGTAGTTCGGCCTGCGTAGTTTCAGGATGAACTGGGGAATAGGTCGAAACGAGGATGGGGTCTATCGGGAAACCAGCTTAGTTCCCATCGTTACTGATGAGCGACATACTCGCCCGACTCGCCACTTCTCTTGAAACACGTTATCGAGTCGTCCGCGAGATCGGAGCGGGCGGCATGGCGACGGTCTACCTCGCTCACGACCTGAGGCATGAGCGTGACGTCGCGATCAAGGTTCTTCATCCCGAGCTGGCCGCCGCGCTGGGAGCCGAGAGGTTTCTCGCTGAGATAAAAACGACAGCGAAGCTCCAGCATCCGCACGTACTTCCGCTGCTCGATTCCGGCGAAGCAGACGGACTCCTCTACTATGTAATGCCGTACGTATCGGGCGAGTCGCTCAGGACCCGACTCGAGCGCGAAACCCAGCTCCCGGTCGACGACGCCGTTCGAATCGCCCGAGAGGTCGCTTCAGCCCTGGAGTCGGCACACCGCCAGGGTGTCGTTCACCGGGACATAAAGCCCGAGAACATCCTGCTTCACGAAGAGCAGGCGCTCGTCGCGGATTTCGGTATCGCGCTCGCCGTCAGCGCAGCGGGCGGACCGCGGATGACGCAGACAGGCCTTTCCCTCGGCACTCCGGCTTACATGTCGCCGGAGCAGGCGATGGGCGAGAGGTTGATCGATGCGCGTTCCGACATCTATGCGCTCGGTGCGGTCCTTTACGAGATGCTTGTTGGTGAAGCGCCGTTCACAGGGCCGTCTGTGCAGGCAATTGTTGCTCGCGTGATGACGGAGCAGCCCCGCAACATCAGGACTCAACGGCGTTCCGTACCGGAGTATCTCAATTCCGCCGTGTTGAAGGCTCTCGAAAAGCTGCCCGCTGATCGTTATCACACAGCCGCTGAAATGGGGGCAGCGCTGATCTCCTCGGGCAACGCAGTGTCGCGGGTCGCTGACGAATCGTCCGAGCCCGCGCCCGCGAAACGCCGTCGCCCTGGCATCAGTGACGTTCTGCCGTGGAGCATTGCAGCCCTCGCAGTCATCATCGCCGGCGTTTCACTGGTGCGGCGAGCGGTGAATGCTGGCGACCAGCCGTTGTCGATGTTCTCGATCGGACTGGCGCCGGGGATGACACTGGACAGAGGGACGGCGAGTCTCGATTTCTCGGCAGATGGGCGGACGCTCGCGTTTTCGGCAGTCAGCGACGGCGTCCCGCAGATTTTTCTCAGGAACCTCTCGTCGGACACGCTGCGTGTGATTCCAGGCACAGGCGGGACAAGGGGGGCCACGGAAATCTCGCCGGACGGCAAGTGGATCGCGTTTAACATCGACGAGTCGCTCATGAAGGCCCCGCTGGCGGGCGGGACACCTGTTGTGCTCGGCCAGTCACGGTGGGCGCACGTAGCGTGGATCGGCAATGAATCCCTTGCCTACACCCGGAGCTACAACACCGGGCTCTATCGTATTTCGGCCGAAGGCAAGGATACCTCGGTCATTACTACGCCGGACCGTGCAAAGGGAGAGTTGGGACACTGGTGGCCCCAGCTCCTGCCCGGTGGCGATTACATTCTTTTTACGAACTACACAACACCTGCGGACAAATCCGTCATCGAGATCGTTTCGCTGCGCGACAAGTCCCGCAAGGTAGTTCTCGAAAACGGTTATTACGCCCGGTATGCAAGCGGTCGTCTTCTTTTCGTTCGTGGTCAGTCTGTAATGACTGTTCCACTTGATATCGACGGGATGAGGCTGCAGGGCGCGCCGGCGCCGCTGCCACTGCGAATAGCGATAAACCCGACTAACGGATGGGCCGGCTTCGCCGCGACGGAGAACGGCACTCTTGCCTACATGTCGGCCCCGAATGCGCCAGTCGAGTTGCTGTTTTCCGATGAGGGCGGCGTCGAGGAGAAGCTGAATGCAGAGGCGGGCAACTATCAGGAAGGAGTGGTCTCACCTGACGCTCGCAAGGTCGCTCTGGTACGGGACGGTGATGTATGGGTGCTCGACAGGACCAGGCGGCTCTTTACGAGGCTAACCCGCACCGAACAAACCGAGAGCAGCCTCGTGTGGAGCCACGACAGCAGGGCCGTTTTCTACCAGAGAGATGTTCCCCAGTTCGACATTTTTCGCCGCGCTGCGGATGCAGGGTCGGCCGAAGAGAAAATGCTTACCTCGCGCGACGACAAGGCCCCGACCTCGGCATCACCCGATGGAAGCTTGCTGTTCTTCGAGGATGACAGCAAAGTGGATGCTGTCGGCGTTCTCGCGCTCACCGGGCCGCAAGCCGGACAAGCGCAGGTTCTGATCGACGCGCCTGGCGACCAGGGGGCGGCTCGAATTTCTCCTGACGGCATGTGGCTCGCCTACGAATCAAATGAGTCGGGACGCCAGGAGGTTTATCTCGTTGCGCATCCAGTCGGCCGGGACATTGGACGACATCAGATCTCCATTTCCGGCGGTTTCAATCCGGTGTGGGGTCCGGATGGCAGAACCATCTACTACGAATGGGCAGGTCAGATTACTCGCGTGCGGGTAAATCCGCGAACCGCCGAGATCGGCCAGCCGGAGCCGCTCACCACGCTGCCTCAACGAGCCTTCTGGTCGATCGCACCTGACGGGCGATTCCTGCTTGGCGCCAACCAGCAAAACGCAGAACGCCCTACCATCAAAGTCGTACTGAACTGGCCAGCATTGGTGGACGCTGCTAAATAGTCAGCCGGAGCTACGGCAGCATCGTCAGCACGTTCACAGTAACGTTACCATCAAATCACCAGCCAGCGCACGGACCCCTACAGATCCTGACGTGGCGGGCGCGGTGAAGCCGGCCGAGGCGAGTCCGTTGTCGTCGGTGGTGGACGTCGTCGTGGTGAGGAGGCGGATAACAGGATGAGAACGTTTCGATTCAACGGAAACTTTCGAGGCACAGTCGCTCCGATCGGAATGTAAAAGCGCCAGAATAGCCCGGCATTTTCGGTATGGTACAGCGGAGATAGTGAAACTGCTCCGCCTGCCCGGCGTAGATTCCGATCATGGCCATGAGCTCGAATATCGGCGGCCCTCGTGCATCCAGACTTTCACCGATCGAAGCGACGAGGCACGAGTGACGCCCGTTCTGTCCTATCTCAAAGAGCGGAAACGCGAGCGGCTGCGAAAGCAGCCGTTCCCGCCGGTTTGGAAGACCGCGATCGAGCGCAACGTGCCGCTTTTCTCCCGCCTGTCCCCTGAGGACCAGGAGGAGCTGCTTGGACACGTGCAGGTGTTCATCGACGAGAAGTACTTCGAGGGATGCGGCGGACTCGAGTTGACCGACGAAATCCGGGTGACGATCGCAGCGCAGGCATGCGTACTGCTCCTCCATCGCGAATCCGACTATTACCCGCGGGTCACGAGCATTCTCGTCTACCCGAGCACTTACGTCGCGCCGGAAGAGCGTAGCATCGGTGGTGGAATCTGGGAAGAAGGCGGCGAAGCCCGGCTCGGACATACGCACGAAAAGATGGGAGTGATCGTACTCGCGTGGGATGCCGCGCTCCACGGATCCAGGATATGGGATGACGGGCCAAACGTGGTCCTGCACGAGTTCGCGCATCAGCTGGACTTCGAGAACTCCGCTACCGACGGTACCCCGGCGCTCGAGTCTCCACGGCAATACGTGTCATGGGCGAGAGTTCTCGGAGCTGAGTATGACGAGCTGCGCAGGGTCGACGCGAGCGGCGGCACGTCGTTTCTCGACACTTACGGCGCAACCAATCCGGCCGAGTTCTTCGCGGTAGTGACAGAGATGTTTTTCGAGCGACCGAGCGAGCTGAAGGCACGACACCCGGCGCTCTACGACGAGCTCCGCGGATTCTATCACCAGGATCCAGCGTCGTTCGCCGGGGCAGCTCGCTGATGAATCATCGGATGCTCGCGCTCCTCATTGTTTGTATCGCGTGCGGAAGATCCGATGAGCCTGAGCGTGTCGCTGAGACCACCCCGCCACTCGCATCGACGACGGTCAAACCCGATTCAACTCGCCGGGCATATCAGGAGAAATGCCCCGGCACCGGATATTGGGCGCTTTGCAGTCTCGAGACACGGTTGAAGCGTTCCGGATTTGTCCTGACGAAACTCGACGGGGACAGCGCTACGCGCGCTGGCTTCAGCGTCACTCCCACAGCGTACAAACTCGGTCGCGGGCGTCTCGAGGTTTTTCTCTATGGTGATTCCGCCGGGCTGGCAAAGGATATTGCCGGGCTCGACACGATCACAGTCACGCCGCCAGGCTCGCAGTCGATGTGGCCCTCGCCACCGACGCTCGTGAGGTCAGGGAATCTCGCCACAGTCTTCATGGAGCAGAATCCGCGTCAGGCCGAGCGCTTCGTTCTTGCGATTACGGCCGGCGCACCGTCAGCTCGCTGAACCTTCGTCCTCACGTTTTTCTTCGCCGATATCCCTGAGTGTTTCAGGCGCGATGAAGCCATGCTCGATCGCGTGCTTAGCCGCGCCAAGCGTATCCTCTGACAACACCAGCGTCGCGTTGGCTTCCTTGACCTCCGCCGCCAGCTTCTGGATCGCAGCGGAACGGTCGGCGCGCATCGTCACGTCGCGAATGTAGATGGCGCTCACGCGCTCGGGGAATTCACTGACGATCTGGCGATATATCTCCGGATCGCGCTGACTGGTGTCGCCAATCAGGACGAATTTCATGTCAGGGTAAAGCTGCATGACATTCCTGATCGCGACGGTCTTGTGCTCGTAGTGACGTATTGACGACAACGCACCAAGGCTCAGATCCCAGTCCCGGAGCAGCAGTGGACCCTTTGGAATATCCTGCAGCTCCATGAACTCGGAAATGACATCATAGATGTTCCACGGGCTGCTCGAAACGTAGAAGACCGGATTGTTCTCGCTTCCCGAAGGCCCGCCGCGGAGCGCTCGATAAAATGCAGCGACGCCGTGAAACGGCAGTCGCGTCCGCGCATTCCCAAGCATCAGCATACGCGCCGCCTGTATGAAATTGGAGACTCGTGACTGAATCACTGTGTCGTCGATGTCACTGATCACACCGAACCGCGCGGACTTGGGCGGCACGAGCACCTCGGCCGAGCCTTTTACGGAATCAGTTATTCCGGCTTCCCGCGGGACGAGCTCGGCATCGTAGGCGTGCCACTCTTCCGCAGCCTCCGGCTGCTCCGAGGTCAGCCATCCGCCGAAGAATCCTTCATTGTCAGAGGTCATCGCCGTCGAAGTGGCGCCGAACGTCACATTCACCTCGGCCTGTGGCAGGGGGTCGGCATCCACGCGACGGTAGGTGTTCAGGAGGTTCTTCAGGGCCGTGTCCCCGTCGCTGCTCGCCGTGACCCCGCTGCGCTCGACGACCCGGCCGTACACGTGAGCTGTGACGCCGTTTCCGTAACCTCTGTACGCGACTACCTCGAACGGATCGTTGTCGACGGCCGAGCGAATGGCGCGGACGGCGTTGGCAGCGCCAAGGCCCAGCTTGCGCGCAAGAAAATCGATCTCCACCGACCAGTCGCTCACGCAGTGGAAACTATGCTACATTTGCGCCAACTGAAGCGGGCGGGAACATGACGTCGGCAGAGCAGGCAGGAACCCAGGGTCTCGATGTGGGTCGTCGTCCAAAGGACGACGAGATCGATGTATACGGTCTCACGCATACGGGTCATGTGCGCAAGAACAATCAGGACCATTTTCTCGTTTGCGCCCTGCAGAAGCAGATCAAGCTCTTTCACACCAGCCTTCCTGATGCGGTTCAGCTGGGTGGAGACGAGAGGATTGCTTTCATTTCCGTCGTGGCGGACGGGGTAGGCGGTCACCTCGCAGGCGAGGAAGCAAGCCGTCTCGCGCTCGAAGGAATCATCAGGTACATCGCCGAGACGATTCACGTCTACTACACGGCCGATCCGTCGGATGATGCGGGCTTTACCACTCTGCTCGAGGAATCCGCACTCAGGGTGCACAACGAGCTGGCTGAGAAGTCGGCAAAGGACCCCGAGCTTCGGGGCATGGCAACGACTCTTACCTTGTGGCTCGGAGTCTGGCCGCGCGCATACCTGCTTCAGGTTGGCGACAGCAGGGCCTACACGCTGCGTGATGGAAAACTGTTCCAGATGTCACGCGATCAGACCATGGCGGAGGATTTCGTCGAGCAGGGGGTTTTCACGCGCGATGATCCGGCTCATGCCAGGTTATCTCACATTCTGTCGAGTGCGATCGGGGGTCCGGAGGCGGCACCCGTCGTGCGCCGGTTCGAGCAGAACTGGAAGAATGTCGGGCTTCTCTGCAGCGATGGGCTGACGCGACATGTTTCCGACGATCGAATTCGTGATACGCTGATGACGATGTCATCAGCGCGTGACGGGTGCGAGAAGCTGCTGCAGGAAGCGCTCGACGCGGGTGGACGGGACAACATCACCGTCGTGATCGGTCGGAGCGTCCCGAAGACCTAGCGCTCAATAGAGGCGGAATTGACGCGCTTCGCCGGCGAATCGTTTCGACGCTGCTCGCCATTTGATCAGCAGACCGTCGATTCCGCCACTGGTGACGGCGTTCCTGAGAGCCCTGTCACCTGAGAGTTCCTCGAGGCCCCTTTGCTGGAACCGCACCGCGGTGGGATGTCGTGAATAAATCTCGCGCAGCAGGTGTGCACCGATCTCTGTCGATCGTACTGAATCCCGGTCGGTCACGACTATTCTGATCATCGGCACAGCGGCGCCCGATTGCTTCTGGCCCGCCGCTACGCGCCTGGTTACGCTCTCGAATCGCACGCCTCCAAGCCTCCTGCCGTTCATCGCGCGCGCGACTGCCGGTGCGTCATTCAGCCACCGGGCTCCGACGAGGCGAAATGGCTCGGCAGTTCCGCGGCCTTCGCTGATGTTCGTACCCTCGAAGAACGAAATGCCAGGATAGAGCAGCGCCGCTTCGGGATCGCGAATGTTCGGTGAGGGCCGGACCCACTCGAGCTTTGTGTCACCCCACCATGAAGTGTGACTGTAGCCTTTCATCGGTATGACGACGATGCTTGCATCGATGGCTCCGGTCCCGGCGAGATATCGAGCGAGCTCTCCCGGCGTGAGCCCGTATCGGACGGGGACATTGTGCAGGCCCGTGAACGACCTGAATCGTTCATCTATCATCCCCCCTTCGATGATGTCCGCGCGAATCGGATTCGGCCTGTCAGTCACGATGAAAACCTTTCCCGCTTTCTTCGCTGCTTCTGCAGCCAGGGTCATGGTCCAGACGTAGGTGTACATCCGCGCACCAACGTCCTGGATGTCGTAAACGAGGACATCGATGTCAGCGAGCATTCGCGCGGTCGGCACTTTCGTCTGGCCGTAAAGCGAATGAATTGTCACCCCTGTGGCCTTGTCGACGCTCGCGGAGATCAGCGCGCCACCCTCGGCCGACCCGCGGATTCCGTGCTCGGGTGCAAAGAGGGCGGTGAGGCGCACTCCGGGTGCGTTGTAGAGAAGGTCGATGTTGCTCCGGCCGCGCTCGTCGCGGCCCGTGTGATTGGTGATCAGCCCGACACGCTTGCCCCGTATGAGGTGACTCGAGTCGCTGATCAGAACGGAGATCCCGGGTGTCGTGGTCTGCGCCGGGAGCATGGGCGCGAAGACGAGCGCCGCTGCCGCCGCAATGCGCTTCAGCATCCTATTGAATTGCACCGCGACTGAGCCGGTACATCAGCACCGCTGCCCGTTTCGTCTGAGGCGAGAACATGCGCAAGTCCGCTGTTTCCTTGTCGGTATGGCCATCCCAGCCCGAAAGCCCAAGGGCGTCCATCGCCATCGGCGTGTACGGAGCCGTAAAGGAAACGTCGGCGGCCCCGGCGCGCATCGGATCGACAGCGACCACCGGCCAGTAGCCGAGGTCCCGACTCACTTTGTCGTAAAGGCCGAGCAACCGCCGATTCCCATCGCTCGGCGCAAGCGGAGGATAGCCTTCATCGAACGTGAGCTTCGACGACGTCCGCGGCAGCGAAGCCTTCGCGATCTCCTGCATCAGTGCCTTCGCGCTGGCAAGCTGATCAGGTGAGATCGCACGAATGTCTCCGACTACGCGCATCTCTTTCGGCACGATGTTCGCCTTCCCCAGCGCCCGGCCACCCGGCTGCGTGCTGTCGACAGCAATGTCGCTGCCGCCAATCGCATATCCGGGATTGAACGTCAGGTAGCGCTCACCCGACAGTTTCTGCCGGAACTGATCCAGCACACGCGCCGACTCGAAGATTGCTCCGGCCCCAATGTCAGCTCGAAAAATCTGCGACGAATGTGCGGGAATACCCGTGGAGTTGAGGGTCCAGCCAGTGGAGCCACGCCTCGAAACCACGGCCGTTCTTGGATCACCGGCTCCGTCCTCGAATCCAAGCGCGAACTGAGAACGCTTTGCAGCCGCTATCAGTGGCGCACGCGCGAGGCTCAGTGGCTCACCCGAATCCTCCTCGTCGCCGGTCAACACAATCGACATGCTCATCTTGTCGAGCGCGCCGGCCGCCTTCAGGGCCTTGAGTGCCTGAACGATGATCACGTCGCCACCCTTCATGTCGGTGATGCCTGGACCACGCACAGTAGAATCGCTCGTAACCTCAAATTTCTGGAACGCGCTCGTCGGCTCGAAGACCGTGTCCAGATGCCCAATTAGAAGAATCCGCGGACCCGTACCCGTGCGCTCGGCAACCAGATGTCCCGCGCGTCCGAATGGCGCGCCATTGATCCACGTTGTCTCGAAGCCAAGCCGATCGAGCTCGAGTCTCAGGATGTCGCCAACGCGCCTCACGCCTGCGAAATTCATCGTGCCGCTGTTGATGTTCACGAGGCGCTCGAGCAGTTCGACTCCACCTGGCGCGTTTGCATCGACAGCGGAGAGAATTGCCTTTTCGACAGCGTCCAGGCTCGCAGCGGGTTTTGCGCCCGCTGGACTCGGATACGGTCCGGTTGGCATGGTGCTCGGTGTCTGAGTTGCGGCGGGCATCGGCGCGATTGCAGAAACGGCAATGGCAAGCGCCGCAAAAATGAGCGAACGTGTTGGTTGCATATACCTATTGTGGCGTAATGCGGGCAATCGCTGCAATGCCTGCGCTGGAGAGTCGATGAGTTTTCCCAAAAAGTTCATGCTGGTAATCTCGTTCATGCTGTTACCCGCGACTGCCTGCCGCGATGCGGCGGGTCCTATTTCTGGCGACTTCGGCGAGGAGTGTCGCGAAACCTCTGATCCCGTGAGCTTCGGATGCGTCGACATAGAGGGAAGGGTAAGCAACGCGCAGGGTCAGCCAATCGAAGGAGCCGATGTTGGTCCTGCAACGATCGGGACGGTCAGCGGGATCCGCTACGACTTCGTGTTCACTGACAGTGACGGCGGATATCAGCTGCGCCTCCTCAGAATCGACAACTCGGCGCCGACGACCTTCGTGTTACGGATGAAGGCAACGTCGCGGAATCCCACCGGCGCTGAGATCGCGAGCCATCTCGTCGACGCAAATATCACTGTCACACCGGTCGGGTCTATCCCGGAGGCGGTTACTGCCAACTTCGTGATTCAATGAGCGAGCCCTGACCTCTGAAGAAGCAGATTCCATAATAGTCGGGGCGGGGCTCGCTGGCCTCGTCGCTGCCTGCGAGCTTGCCGAGGCGGGCAAGCGCGTCATCGTCCTCGATCAGGAGCCGGAGCAAAGCCTCGGGGGCCAGGCATTCTGGTCATTAGGTGGACTCTTCCTCGTGAATTCGCCTGAGCAGCGCCGCATGCGGATTCGCGACTCATACGACCTCGCCTGGCAGGATTGGCTGGGAACTGCCGGCTTCGACCGTGAAGAAGACCGATGGCCGCGAAAGTGGGCCGAGGCCTACGTGCAGTTCGCCGCTGGCGAGGGGCGTTCATGGCTGCATTCGCGAGGCGTGAGATTTTTTCCAATCGTTGGCTGGGCTGAGCGCGGCGGCTACGGGGCAAACGGTCCGGGGAATTCGGTACCCAGGTTTCACGTAACGTGGGGAACGGGACCTGGCCTGCTCGAACCGTTCGTGAAGCTGGCGCGCGATGCGGAAGCGCGCGGATTGATCTCGTTCCGGTTCCGGCATCGAGTGAGCCGGCTCGTGATCACGAATGGAGTTGTCGAGGGGGTTAGCGGTGAAATACTCGCCGCGTGCCAGATGCGACGAGGTGAAGCCAGCTCGCGAGACGTTTCCGGGGAATTTGAGCTTCGCGCGCAGTCAGTGATAATTACCGCGGGCGGAATCGGTGCGAACCACGACCTTGTCAGGCGCAACTGGCCATCGCGACTGGGAACCCCGCCGAAACACATGCTGTCTGGCGTGCCCGCTCATGTCGATGGAAGAATGATCGGCATCGCCGAATCGTCGGGGGCGCGCGTGATCAATCCGGATCGCATGTGGCACTACGTCGAGGGGATCACCAACTGGGATCCCATCTGGCCTGCCCACGGTATCCGGATTCTTCCGGGTCCATCCTCGTTGTGGCTCGATGCAACCGGGAAGCGCCTTCCGGTCCCACTGTTCCCCGGATTCGATACGCTTGGGACATTCAGTCACATCATGAGCACCGGGTACGATTACAGCTGGTTCATCCTGACTCAAAAGATCATCGAGAAAGAGTTCGCACTTTCTGGATCCGAGCAGAACCCCGACCTCACCGGGCGCAGCATCCGCGGTGTGCTGAGTCGCGTTGGCGGCGGCGCACCGGCACCTGTCGAAGCATTCAAGCAGCGCGGCGTCGATTTCATCGTCGAGCGCGACCTGCGTGATCTTGTGCGACGAATGAATGAGCTGACTGGAAGCTCGCTGCTCGATTATTCGAGGATCGAGAGCGAGGTGACCGCGCGTGACCGGGAGATGGATAATCCTTTCACCAAGGATCTTCAGATCGCGGCACTGCGCGGTGCACGAAGTTATCTCGGGGACAAGCTGATAAGGGTTGCGAAGCCCCATAAACTGCTCGATCCAGAAGCCGGTCCGCTGATAGCGGTGCGCCTCAACATTCTCACGCGAAAAACACTCGGCGGGTTGGAGACGGACTTGTCAGCGCGTGTTCTCGGAGCCGACGGTAATCCGATACCAGGGTTGTACGCGGCTGGTGAGGTTGCCGGATTCGGTGGTGGAGGAATGCACGGTTACCGCGCGCTCGAGGGAACGTTCCTGGGTGGATGCATTTTTTCGGGGAGAACGGCAGGAAGAGCTGCCGCTGCAAGCTGGAGTACGTACTGAAACTGCAAAAAAGGAAAGGAGTGGGGTGAGTTGTCACGAGGGGCGTGAGTTTTCTCCCTCGCGTACCGTCGCGTGCGCGAAGCGAACAGGATCCCAGGTAGATCTGCTTTTTCCTTTTCTTTGTTGAACGACGGAAGTCCGTCACTCCGCTGCCGACACAGTGCTTGTGAACCGTGCCGAGCGGTTTTGTAGTTAACCCCAAAGCCGAGGTGCTCGAGCTACCGGGACGAACCAAGCGACCGGACGCGAACTTGCTCCAATTCCTCCTGCGCCTCCAAAACCTCCTCCCCCATGTGTAGTTGCTTTCGCGCTTATAAAGCCAGAAGATGCTGATCCGGGTGGAGGAAACTCACGCCGCTCGTGACAACTCACCCCACTCCTTTCCATATGTAGTTCCAAGGATCGAGTCTCAGGAGGGGCACAAGCTAGTTTTGCAGACAGGCTAAGAGCAGTCGAAACCTGTGACGTCTGGCGCAATCCTGTCGATACGAAAATCCATGCGATCTTTCACCCCAATTCTCTCGCTCCTTCTCGCCGCTTGCGCGTCGGCTCCGAGGGCATCGTCCACTCCAGCTCGAACCGCGACAGATGCCACGCACTCCTACATGGAGAGCGTTCGCGATGATCCGAATGCGCTGCTGCTGTTTCTTCGCGACATGCCGAAAGGCGGTGACATCCACAGTCACCTGAGCGGGGCAGTCTACGCGGAGAGTTTCGTAAAATGGGCAGCCGAGGATGGACGGTGTCTCACGCGTGCTACTCTCGCGCTCTCACCGCCACCGTGCAACGCGCGGGATGGCGAAATTCCGGCAACCGATATCCTTCGTGACGCAGGTCTCCACGGTGACGTGATCGACGCATGGTCGATGAGGCACTGGCATCCGGCGAGACTCAACGGGCATGACCAGTTCTTTGAGTCGTTCGGAAAGTTCGGCTCGGAAGACAGCCGGCTTGGCGATATGCTCGCTGAAGTGACAACGCGTGCTGCGTCGCAGAACGTGACTTACCTCGAGCTGATGTTCGGACCTGACCGCGGGGCCGCCATCTCGCTGGGAATGCGCGCGGGATTCGATAATGATTTTTCGCGAATGCGGGTGAGAGTAATAGATGCGGGTCTTGTCAGGGCTCTGTCAGCGGCGCGGCGCGAGATTGACGCGGCGGAGTTGAAGCAGCGCAGGCTGATGGGCTGCGACGCGGCGCCGGCCACACAGGCATGCTCGGTCGTCGTGCGCTACCTGTATCAGGTGCTGAGAGGCCTGCCTCCAGAGGCCGTGTTCGCGCAAATCCTTGCTGGGTTCGAGATGGCCCGCGTCGACCCGCGGTTCGCAGGGTTCAACCTCGTGATGCCTGAAGATTATCCGGTTCCGATGCGTGACTTCTCGCTGCACATGCGGATGATCGACTATCTGCACGCGCTCTATCCTGAAGTGAAGATCACGCTGCATGCCGGTGAGCTATCCGAGGGGCTCGTCCCGCCAGACGGGTTGACGTTCCACATCCGCGAGTCGATCAGCATGGGACACGCCAGCCGGATTGGACACGGAACAGCGGTGCTCTTCGAGAATCAGCCCGTGGAACTGATGCGCGAGATGGCCGCGAAAAAGATCCTCGTCGAAGTGTCACTGTGGAGCAGCGACGGGATTCTTGGTATCAAGGGCAAGCGACATCCGATCGGCACATACCTGAAATACGGTGTGCCCATTGCGCTGGCGACTGACGATGAGGGAGTATCAAGGACGACGATCACGAGCGAGTATCGAAAGGCAGTTGAGGAACAGGGGCTGGACTATCGGACTATCAAGGGCATGGCAAGGAACTCCATCGCCTATTCGTTTGTCGACGACATTACCAAGGCTCGCCTGTTAGCAGGGCTCGACAGCGCGTTCACCAGATTCGAGGCGCAATATGCAGGGATGCAGCAGCAATAAGACAATCACGGCGATCGCCTTTGCGATCGTTGCAATGGGCGCACATGGACTACCGGCGACGGCAGCGGCGCAGCAGGCCCCGGCGAACTGTACATACGAGACGTGCGCGCTCGGCCTCGCACCTGTCTGGAATGGTCTCGCGGTGACCCGCGGGATCTCAGAGCGGCAGGTTGCGAATCTCGGATTCTTCTGGCCGTCTGATATCAGGCCAGTGTTCGCAGATAACGCGGCTGCGGTAGAGGCAGCCGAGGAGGCGCTGCAAACGCGGACGATTGCCGCGGTACTTACCGATGCTGGACTGCTCCTGCTTGGCACAGGTTTGGCGCGCGCCGCATTCCAGCGGGATTTCGACAGCTTTTCGAAAGCGCTGACCTACACCGGCGCGACGGCGATCGGGGTTAGCGTGCCGCTGCATTTTGCTGCCGATGGTATGCTCAGTCGTGCCGTATGGTGGCACAACAGGCGCTATAGCCGGTAGGAACGGCCTAGTCTCGAAGCTCCTCAGCGGCGATGGAGTCGTCAGTCGCATCCCTGCCGGTGATGTGAAGCCGGCTCTCGACATGTTGTGCAAGGGCGAGCAGCCGGTGTCGCTCGAGCGGTAAGCGCAGCTCGGCGAGTGTCGCGCGTTTGACCGCAAACGGAAGATGATCCTGCTCCGTGTCGTCAGTTTGAAACGAAAGCAGCGCTCCACCCTTCGCGAGCGCGAGCCGGAACCCGGCACCACTTCGAACCAGCTCGTCGCGATGCACGACCGCCATCAGCGGCTGCTCACCGCGCAGCGACTCGATTGCCTCTGGGATTTCCGTCGCAACCATCACTTCGTAGCCGGCGCCGACCAGTGTCTGTGAAAGTCCCTCCAGCAGCGCCGCATCAGGTCCAACTACAACAATCAATGCCACTAGTACCACCGTTCCGGTTGGTCAAAGGAGCCGCAGCACAGCTCCCTGAATAAATCCGATGAGAAAATATGCGATGATCGGCGTGATGTCGATCGGCCCAAGCGATGGAATCACCTGGCGCAACGGCTTGAGAATCGGCTCACTGACAACGTACGCCCACCTGATCCACGGCGAGTAGGGTGACACCGGGAGCCAGGAGCTGACTACGCGAACGAGAATCGCGATACGAACGAAATCGAATGTCCACGACACCAGAAGCTTGAATATTCCACCCGGTCCGCTGCGCATCGCGAACGCTAGCCCGACAACTTCGGCCCTGATGAAATCGAGGACGCTGATGAGCAGGATCCCGCCGATTACCACCGCCGCGAGTGCCCACAGCGGTGCGCTTGCAGGATTACCGCCGGCGCGCACCACCTTACGCTCGATCGGTTCCAGCACTGGATCGATCCTCGACCTGCAGAATCGAGCCATTGACCCAAAGAGGTTTACGCGCCGCGTGCGTACCAGCCAGTCGATCAGGCAGAACACGGCGAAGATGGCCGCCGAGACGACCACGACGAACCTCACCACCTGAATCACCTGATCGAACAGCAGGAGACCTGAATTCACTGTACCAATGCCGGCTTCATGTTGAGTGCCCTCACGAGGAATGCGAGCCTGTCGGTGGCGGCTTCAATCTGCTTGTCCGTGGGCTTGCCCGCTCCGTGACCGGCATCAGTATCGATCCTGATCAGCACCGGTGCTGAACCGACCTGCGCTGCCTGAAGTGCCGCTGCATACTTGAACGAATGACCCGGCACGACACGATCGTCGTGATCCGCAGTCGTCACCAGCGTCGCTGGATACCGCGTTCCCTGCTTGATGTTATGCAGTGGCGAGTAAGCCCGCAGGAACTTGAAGTGTTCAGGATTATCCGCAGACCCGTAATCGGACGTCCACGCCCACCCGATGGTAAACTTGTGGAAGCGAAGCATGTCCATCACGCCAACTGCCGGAAGTGACGCGCCAAACAGTTCAGGGCGCTGATTCACTACGGCGCCAACGAGAAGTCCGCCGTTCGAGCCACCCGACGCTGCAAGCTTCGCAGCTGAAGTGTACTTCTCCCGAATCAGATATTCGGCGGCGGCGATGAAATCATCGAACACATTCTGCTTTTTGCCGAGTATGCCTGCCTCGTGCCATTCCTTTCCATATTCCGAGCCGCCACGAAGATTCGCGACCGCATAAATCCCGCCCATTTCCATCCATACGAGATTGACCGCGGAAAAGGATGGTGTCTGAGCGACGTTGAAGCCGCCGTATCCGTGCAGGATTGTCGGGTTGCTCCCGTCGAGCACCAGGCCTTTCTTCATCGTGACGAACATCGGGACGCGCGTTCCGTCCTTGCTGTTGAAGAAGACCTGCTTCGTCTCGAACTGGCCGACATCGATCCCGAGTTTCGCCGACTTGAACTCTGTGCTCACGTTCCGCTTCACATCGTGCTGATAGACAGCACGCGGTGAGAGGTACGACACGAACGAATAGAACATCTCGTTGTCGTCGGGTCTGGCACTGATTGCGTCGACGGTTCCGAGTCCTGGAAGCTTCACTTCCCCGACGAACGGATAGCCCGGCGCGCTTTGCGCCCGGCGGTCTGAGCTGGTTTTCGGCGCGCGGTCGCCGATTTCGGCGGGAAGCCGGCGCCCTGATCCCGACATGCCGCGACTTCGCCGCGGGTCGTTGAGCCGGGGCATGCCGTAGATCCGGAGCGTGCTGTGCGCGTCCTCGAGATACGACGCGATGATGTGCTCACCGGCCACGGTCGCGCTCTGCAGCGCGTCACTGGCTTCCGGTACGACTGTCACCCAGCGATCAGGCTGGACGCTGTTGATGTCGATCCTGACGAGCCTGCCTTTCGGCGCTCCCACATTCGTCCTGACAAGGAGGTAGTCACCATCGCTGTGGACGAACTCGTATTCGGCCTCAAGCCGGTCGATCACGCGCACCACCGGTGCAGTGACCCTCGGGCGTTTCGGGTTGTCGAGAAAGACGTAATAAAGTCGCGTTCGGGGATCTGTCCCCTCGAAGACCGTGATGATCGCAAACCTGCCGTCGTCCGAGACTTTCGCACCGAACAGCCAGTCCGGCTGGTCGCGGCGGTCGTAGATGACCAGGTCTTCCGACTGCGGCGTGCCCAGCCGGTGATAGTAGACGCGTTGATTGCGATTGACGCTGGTGAGGGCGTTACCCTCGACCGGAGCGCCGTAGCCCGAATAGAAGAACCCGCGGTTGTCTTTCGTCCACGAGATGCCGGAGAACTTTGCAAACCTGATAGTGTCCCGCATGTCACGCCCGGTCTCGACATTGCGCACGCGGAACTCCCGCCAGTCGGAGCCACTTACCGAGATTCCGTAGGCGAGGTAGCGACCGTTGGGCGACTCTTCAGTTACCGCAAGGGCGACAGTTCCGTTCGGGGAAAGTGTGTTGGGGTCGAGCAGTACGCGGGAGGCCCTGTTGCCGTCTCTCACATAAAGGATGTTCTGGTTCAGAAGCCCCGTATTCTCGAAGAAAAAGAGGCGATTGCCGACTTTCGTCGGTACCGAGTATTTGGGGTAGTTCCACACCTGTCTGAGCCGGTTCCGAATCGCATCACGCTCGGCGATCGTCGCGAGATAGCCGACGGTGAGCCGGTTCTGCGCCGTGACCCATGCCTTTGTCTCGGGCGAGTTGGTATCCTCGAGCCACCGGTACGGGTCCGCTATGCTGGTCCCGTGGTAATCGTCGACCTGGGCAGCGCGCTGCGTTGCCGGGTACGAGGGCGGCACCTGTGCCTGGGCGCCGACGGCGGCGATGACCGTGCATGAGGCGGCGAGGAAGACCTGTCGCATTATCTGATTGGATTTCATTGTTCGTTGAGTAGTGAATCTACTACCTGAGAAAACACCTTTATGTTCTGCTTCCCCCTCGTCACCTTTTTCCGATCACCCCTGACTCATGCCTAAGAACTACTGGCTCCTGAAGACTGAGCCCTCATCGTTCTCGATGGACGACCTCTGGAACGCCCCGAAGAAGACTGCCTTCTGGGATGGTGTGCGGAACTATCAGGCCCGCAACACGATGCGCGACCTCATGAAAAAGGGCGACCTCGTTTTCATCTATCACTCGAGCACAGATCCGACGGGGATTGCCGGAATCGCGGAGGTCGTGCGTGAGGGATACCCCGACCCGACGGCATTCGATTCGTCAGATTCCCACTACGACCCGAAAAGCAAGCCGGACGACCCGACCTGGTACATGGTCGATGTGAAGGCGGTCAAGCGATTCAGCGAGGTTTTTACCCTGGAAAGGCTCAGGAAGACAAATGGCCTCGAGAAAATGACCCTTCTCCAGAAGGGCAGCCGCCTTTCAGTTCAGCCGGTAATGGCTGAGGAGTGGGGAATAATCACAGCTGCCGCAACCTGATCTCCTGAACCGCGCCGAAGCGGGCACGGTTCGGTTATTTTCAGGGATCACCAGGAGAACGAATGGGCAAGACTGCCACTGAAGCAACCACTGCGCAGACAGAGTCCGGCGCAATCGACGTCACCGATTCGCGAACGGGAAAGTCATACAACATCCCGATTACCGACGGCGCCATTCGCGCCAACGACCTCAAGAAGATCAGCACCGGAGATGCGGACGACCCGGGCCTGCTGAGTTATGACCCCGCCTTCCTCAACACCGCGTCGTGCCGAAGCGCAATCACTTACATCGACGGCGACAAAGGTATTCTCAGATACCGCGGTTATCCGATCGAGCAGCTGGCGGAAAGCTCGACGTTTCTCGAGGTAGCGTGGCTCCTGAGACATGGCGAGCTGCCGAAGCAGAACGAGTACGATCAGTTCGTGCAGGACATCACGTACCACACGTACGTGCACGAAAACATGCGGAAGTTTCTCGAAGGATTCCGCTACGATGCCCACCCGATGGCGATGCTCAACAGCGCAGTCGCCGCGCTCGCTTCGTTCTACCCCTCCTCACGCAACATTTTCGACGAGCGTGAACGCAACATCTCGATCATCAGGCTTCTCGCGAAGGTCCCGACGATCGCCGCGTTCTGTTACCGGCACCTGAAGGGCCTGCCCTTCGTCTACCCCGACAACGATCTCTCATACGTCGACAATTTCCTGTCGATGGTCGCGCGGATGACGGAGCCGAAGTACGAGGCGAATCCGGTTTTCTCGAAGGCGCTCGAGGTTCTCTTCATCCTGCACGCGGATCACGAGCAAAACTGCTCCACCTCCGCCGTGCGCGCTGTCGGCTCATCACACGTCGACCCCTTCTCGGCAATGTCGGCTGGCATCGCCGCATTGTTCGGCCCGCTTCACGGCGGCGCCAACGAGCAGGTGCTGCGGATGATCGAAGACATCGGCGATGTGAAGAACATCCCGAAGTTCATCGAGGAAGTTAAGGGCGGGAAAGGGAAGCTCATGGGCTTCGGCCACCGCGTCTACAAGAGCTACGACCCGCGCGCTGCAATCGTGAAGAAGCTCGCCGACCAGGTGTTCGATGTCGTCGGTGTCGACAAGGATCTGGAAATCGCCCTGGAGCTCGAGCGTATCGCTCTCGACGACGATTACTTCAAGTCGCGCAAGCTCTACCCGAATGTCGATTTCTACACCGGGCTCATCTACCGGTCGATGGCATTCCCGACTGACTTCTTCACAGTCCTGTTTGCGATTGCCCGTACGTCAGGGTGGCTCGCTCAGTGGGAAGAAATGCTGCTTGACAAGGAGCAGAAGATCGCGCGTCCTCGGCAGATCTACACTGGTCCCGACGAGCGGCCGTACAAGGCGCAGATCGATCATCAGCACGCGATCGGCCGGCACCAGAAGGATGCTCTTCGGCAGTGATCATTGAAAAGCGGAAACCCATAGATTGCGGATTTGGCGGATTGAGCGGATCTAGCGGATAGAGCGCGTCGGCGGAAAAGATGCCGGTGCGCAGGCTCAGCTCGCTGGTGATTCGTGTTTTGTGTTCTGGGGTTAACCCATAAAAGCAAAACCAGGAATTCGCAGTGACGTTAGACCGCGCGCCGGCAACTTTCCGGCCGACGCGCTCTATCCGCCAGGTCCGCTCGATCCGCCAAATCCGTTAACCCCTGGGTTTCCGCTTTATGCCCAGCCCGGATCACTGACACCCTCGCTCGCCAGGAGCGAGATCTTCTTCTCGATGCCACCGGTATACCCGCCAAGCTTGCCGCCACTCGCCACCACGCGATGGCATGGAACAACGATGGGTACCGGATTCGCTCCGCACGCCTGCGCCACTGCGCGGAACGCCTTCGGACGCCCGATACGACGCGCCACATCGGCATAGGAACGGGTGCTGCCCGCCGGAATCTTCAGCATCTCGCGCCACACGCTGACCTGGAAGGGAGTGCCCCGAAGGTCAAGCGGTAATTTTTCGTC
Organism: Gemmatimonadaceae bacterium; assembly: GCA_043753365.1. Taxonomy (GTDB): domain Bacteria; phylum Gemmatimonadota; class Gemmatimonadetes; order Gemmatimonadales; family Gemmatimonadaceae; genus UBA4720. The sequence continues at coordinate 19,921 of JAYUWU010000063.1, forward strand.
GAGATTTTTCCCCTCGATCCTGCGTTCTACGGATCGCCTGAAGCCGGCGAGGGATCTATCGTCACGGATGGCTGTCGCGGTGGGAAACTGTGACTGAAGCCGCCCGATGAGTTCCGTTTCCGAGCGACCCGTGGAGATCATGCACAGCCCTTTGTCGCTGCTTGCTACGAGGAGCTTGCCAAGGGAACATTCTGATGTCGTGTACTTAACTTGCATCGTTGCCAGCTCCCGGATTAACGAAGATCCTGATTCCTCGAAATAATATGCGATTGTTGCATCGCGGGACATCTCGTCTGCTGATGGCGCTCGCGGTACTGCTCCTGGTGCCGGCCGCGCTTTGGGCGCACACAAAATTGTTGAGCAGCGACCCCGCAAACGGCGCAACGATCGGCACCCCGCCGTCATCGATCCGCCTCGTCTTCTCGGAGCGCGCAGCCCTGGCCATGGCAAGCGTGCGGCTCGTCAGCGGTGCCGGCACAACGAACCTCACACCGCTCGCCCTCGATCCACACAACCCGAACGAGATTGTAGCCCCGATAAGCGGTTCGCTCCGCGCCGGCACTTACACGGTCCTCTGGAGAGTTGCGGGCCGAGACGGACATCCCATTCGAGGAACAGTCTCGTTCACATTCGCCGGCGCCTCGGGCCCGACTGTCGGCACGACTTCTCCCGCCCCTGCGGCCTCGCTTGCCCAGGACGACCAAGTCGAAGGAGTCGGCATTGCCCTCGGCGGAGCAATCGGATTCATCCTTGTCCGCTGGCTCGCATTCATCTCGATCTTCCTGCTCATCGGCGCAGTCGTGTTCAAGCATTACGTCGTTGCCCGCGCTGCGCCGCTCGAGTCCGACGTCTTCGGCCGCATCGCTTCCGTTAACTCCGCATCGCTCGGGATGGCAGCCTCGGTCGCGCTTGCGCTGACTGCCATCCTCAAGCTCAGCCACGAATCTTCAGACATGCCCGGTATGCCGATCGCGGGCCTGTTGTTCGGGTCGACATGGGGTATGGCCCTTTTTGCGCAATTGCTTCTCGCCCTGGTAGCAGTCGCTGCATTTCGCGCCGCCCACAGCGACAGCTACTCCACGCGAAGCACCGGCTGGCAAGTTGCCATTGTCGCGTCCCTCGCGGCCGGGGTAACCCCTGCATTCGGGGGACACGCCATCGCCGGCGAGAACGCCCTCCTCGCCGTCTCGGCGGACATCGTGCACATCCTCGCAGGATCAGCGTGGCTTGGCACGCTCGCTGTCATCGTGATCGTCGGAATTCCAGCCGCTCTCAAATCTCCCGATGAAATCGGGCCGGGCGCGCGTGCCGCCTCTCTGATAAACACGTTCTCGCCACTCGCACTGTTGTCCGGCGGATCCGTGGTCGCAACGGGATTGGGATCATCGGTGATCCGCCTTCCGAGCGTGGACGCGCTGTGGACGACTCCCTATGGTGTCGCGCTCCTGCTCAAGCTGATCTTCGTGGCCATGTTATTCGCGGCCGGGGCCTGGAACTGGCGGCGGATGAAGCCGCGCCTGACCGGCGATGACGCGATTGGCCCGCTCAGAAGCTCGGCATCACTCGAACTGGTGCTCGCAGGAACGGTGCTTGGTCTTACAGCGATTCTCGTCGCGCTGGCTCTTCCCTGAGGCGAGGCCGTCAGACCCGGTCGAGCAGAGCCTGAAAGCGGCGGTCGCTTCGCAGCGAGTTGAGGTCCGAGTCGTGTTCGATCCACTCGCGATGCCCGTAGCCCTTGTCGATAGCGTGTTCGAGGCACTGTAGCGCGTCATCCTTCATGCCTTCGATCGCATAGACGCACGCGACGTTGTACAGCAGCTGCGGATCTTCCGGGTCAATGGCGAGTGAGCGCTTTGCCCAGTCGAGGGCCTGGTCGGTTTCGCCAAGATTTGACCAGATAGTCGCACCGATATTGAGTGCTCTCGCGTCCTCAGGGTTCGTGTCGATCCATTTCTCGATCACGCGGACTGCGCGGTGCGATGCCTTGCTCGCCTCGCCGATCCGTCCCTGGCCAGTATAAGCGCTGGCAAGAAACGTCAGCGCGTGATAATCCTCCGGCCGGAGTGCCGCTGCCTTCTCGAACAGTGGCACGGCTTCCGACCACTTTCCCTGCGCAAGGCACGCGCGCCCGTAAAAGTACGGAGCCTCGTAGAGCTTCGGGTCTAGGGTCATCGCGACCTCGAATTCCTTCTCGGCCTTCTCGTACTCCTTGCTCAGGGAATAGGAAAGTCCGCGTGCCGAGTGTGCTTCGGCGAGATCGGGGTCGAGGTGAAGCGCTTTCTGGCTAGCTTTGTCGGCCTGCTTCAGGTTCGATTCGCGCGCATCGAAATACATGAAGAGGATCGAGCAACAGTCGGCGATGCCGGCGTACGCACGGGCATAATTGGGATCGACATCGATCGCGCGAGTAAACATCTGCCGGGCGAACTCGAGACTCGTGCGGCGATTCTGGTGAAAGAACTTGCGACCGCGCAGGTAGTAATCGTATGCCTGGACGTTTTCAGTAGCGACTTTCTCGATCGCGCGCTTTTCCTCTTCGCTCAGCACCACGCGCAATGCCTTCACGATGTTCTGCGCTATCTCGTCCTGAATCGCGAACACATCCTCGAGCTCACGGTCGTACCGCTCGGACCAGAGTTGCAGACCCGTCATCACGTTGATCAGCTGCGCCGTGACCCTGATCTTGTTTCCCATCCGCCTGACGCTGCCCTCGAGCACCGCCGAAACCTCGAGCCGCTTTCCGATCTCGCGAATGTCTTCAGTGGTTCCCTTGAACGCAAACGTCGACGTGCGTGATGCGACTCCGAGCGACTTGATCTTCGACAGGGCGTTGATGATCTCCTCGGCCATGCCGTCGGTGAAGTACTCGTTTTCCGGGTCCTGGCTCGTATTCGCGAACGGCAGCACCGCGATCGATTTCACTGTCTGCACGCCATCAGGCACGGGCGTGGCCACCGGAGTAGTCACCGTGGGAATCAGAGCCCTTGCAAAGTCGCCTGACGTGTAGAACCGCTTCGATGAATCCTGTTCCATCGCCTTTGACAGTGCCGCGGTGATCTCCTCGGGCGCGTCCCTCCACGCCTTTCGCAGCGAGGGAGCGGGCTCGATGAATCGTTTGTTGAGCACAGACTGCGCTGTCGGACCTGTCCATGGCCGCTCACCCGTCAGCATCTCATACAACACGCATCCGAGGCTGTACTGATCGCTGCGGCCATCGATGTCCTGCTCGCCCGCGGCCTGCTCCGGACTTACATATGCCGGCGTTCCCACCACCATACCGATCTGAGTGAGCGTGTCGGCACCAGCGGCGGTAAGCGCCTTCGCGATTCCGAAATCCATCACGAGGGCCATACCCTCGTTGATCATGATGTTCTCGGGCTTGATGTCGCGGTGCACGATCTTGTTGCGGTGCGCATAGTCGAGCGCGGCGGCCACTGCTCGCGCAATAGCGAGGGCATCATCGAGCGGGAGCCGGCCATCGCGGTTGAGTTTCTCGCGCAGCGACTCACCTTCGATGAATGGCATCACGTAAAACAGGAATCCGTCGGCTTCCCCGGAATCGAACAGCGGAAGGATGTGCGGATGGTTGAGCCTCGCCGCCAGGCGGATCTCGCGCAGGAACCTGTCGGTGCCTAGTGCCGATGCGAGATCGGGGTGGAGCACCTTTACGGCGACGTCGCGACCGTGCCTGAAGTCCTCCGCCAGGTATACGGTTGCCATACCGCCGCGTCCAATTTCCCGGCTCACGGTGTAACGGTCGGCAAGTGCGGCTGTCAGCTTCTCCTGCATTACTTCCGAATCTCCTGCTCTATGGGTTGTAAAAGCTACAGGGGAAGGGTCATCCGAGCGAGCAAGGGGGCCTGTCATCTCAAGGCTTGCGCCGCACTGTCTATCTCGGCCGTCACCTTGTCCAGCACCCCGGAAATGACCGCGATCTGCTCAGCGGTTTCCTTCCAGTCCCGCTGCTCGATTGCCTCTCGCACGCCGGGAAGCGTCTTGACGCCGTAGCCGGTGTAATAGCCGGGCGCATAAATGTTGTGCCGGAACCAGCCGCGCCGAGGCAGACCGTTCGGGGTGGTCATTGCGCGTTCTGTGCGCATCAATGTCTCACTCAACGATTTCGCTCCCGCCCCGGACGGTATCCGTCCCGCCGCAACCGAGCCACCGAGCGCCGCATCGTAAGCCGCAGCCGATGCACTCAAACGTGCGAGCGAATTCTGGAGTGGCGCGAAATTCAGGAACGGCACCGGCGACTGCGCCTTCGGTGGCACCAGCGACTCTTTTGGATCTGCGGCGAGCTCGAACACACGATCAGTCACGCGTTGATTGTGCAGCGCCGTCGACTCCCGCATCTCATCAGCGAGTGCGGTGATCTCCTTGACGTAGTTGCCCACCGTTTCCGAGAACGGCGTGAACGCGAGCGGAAGCACATCGGCGTTGGCGAGCCTTAGAACAGTCCGGCCACCCACCTTCGCGAGCGCGATCCCATAGTCGAACCCCGGATCGCCGAAGCGGGAATAGTGGTCGAATGAATCATAGACGGAGTGATACGACCCGCCTCCATCCTCACCGCCAAAGGCGATGTTCAGTGACGCGATGCCAAGGTGCTGAAGGAACGGCGTGTAATCCGAGCCTGATCCGAGCGCGCTTATTCGCAGATCGTTCCGCGATTTGGCCTCACGTGCCTCGGCAGCGGTGCCGGACTCCTGTCTTGCTGCGCGGGCCCGCTCGAGAACCGGGACGTTCTTCTGCGGGTCGATGACGTCGCGCCCCACCTCGTTGATGAACTTCTCGAGCGTGTGTGATCCGCCAACGAACAGGAAACCCCGGCCGTTCGAGTCAGAGTTCACGTACACCGCGCCATTTTTCCGCAACATGTCCGCATGCTGCTCGACCCACTCGGTCGAGCCGAGCAAACCGGGCTCCTCGGCATCCCATCCCGCAAATACAATCGTACGCTTCGGTCTCCAACCGGTCTTTGCAAGCTCACCGATTGCGCGCGCCTCTTCCATCAGCGCAACCATCCCGCTGATCGGATCGTCTGCGCCATTTACCCAGGCATCGTGGTGATTACCGCGAATGATCCACTGATCGGGCAGCTCCCGTCCGCGCATCGTTGCGATCACGTCGTATGCGGGCACTGTCTTCCAGTCGGACTCGAGCTTGATGCGAACTTTTGCCGGACCGGGTCCCATGTGATACGTGATCGGAAGTGCCCCGCGCCATGACGTCGGCGCAACCGGGCCGCCCAGCGCGCGAAGGAGGGGAAGGGCGTCGCCGTAGGAGATCGGCAGCACCGGGATCTTCGTGAGGGTAGGGGCGTTAGCGAGTGAAAGGCGCTTCGCACCCTTCGTCGCACCGATGCCCGGCGTTAGGGGGTCGCCAGGATAGGTCGGCATGTCCGCGACCGAGCCACGCTGTGCGCCCGTCTCGTTGCGGTACGAGCCCTTCGGGTAAACATCACCCTGGAAGTAGCCGTCATCACGCGGATCTGAGTAGATGATCGTTCCGATAGCACCATTTTCCGCAGCGACCTTTGGCTTGATCCCGCGCCACGATCCGCCGTATCGCGCGATCACGATCTTTCCCTTCACGTCGATGCCGCGCTTTTCCAGCTCCTCGTAATCCCGCGGCAAACCGTAGTTGACGTAGACGAGATCGCCGGTGACATCACCATCTGCGGAGTAGGCGTTATAAGTCGGAAGCTGTTCACTCGTCTGTCCGCTCGTTGCGTCTTCCGGCAGCGCGGGCTCGACAAGTTTTGCAGTGAATCTTTCAGGTGACACGAGCTCGAGGATGCGAACCTTCGGCGTCGGGAAGAGAACATCGAACTGCTCGATCTTCGTTTCGTATCCCCATTCACGAAAAAGGGCCGCCATGAACTCGGCGTTTTCCTTGCCGTACGCCGACCCGACATGGTGTGGCCGCGCCGCGAGACGCTTCATCCACAACGCGAGGTTGTCCTTTTTCAGCAGCGCGTCATATCGCGTTTCGAGATCGCGCTGCGCTGCGCTGGATGCAGCGCTGAAGCCGAGCAGCGGCTTGTCATTCGCGGATGGGGCACTGGCAATGAGCAACGACGATAGAACGAAACCAGCTGGAATAAGGAATCGGCGGGGGCGGTTCAATGCAGCTCCGGTGTTGGGTCGGTTACGAGACTTTTCGCGTCTTCTTGCGGAGAAAGTCCATGAGGATGAACTGGCCAAGCGTCATCGTGTTGGTGAAGTATGCTTTTCCGCGACTGATCTCGGAAACCTTCTTGACGAATTCGACGAGCGCACGGTCGCGCGCCAGCATGAACGTATTGATGATGATGCCGGATCGCCGGCAATTTGCGACTTCCTTCAAGGTTTCGCTCACGACCGCCAGGTCGAGGCCCATCGAGTTCTTGTAGATGAGACCATTCGGCATCGTCAGCGCGCTCGGCTTCCCGTCGGTGATCATCACGATCTGCCGCATGTCTTTCTTCTGCGACATGAGAATGCGCCGGGCCAGCTTGAGTCCTTCGGCGGTGTTCGTGTGATAGGGCCCAACCTGAGCGTTCGGCAACGTCGCGAGCGGAATCTCTTCAGCCGAATCGTGGAAGAGCACGACTCTCAACGTGTCACCGGGGAACTGAGTCCGAATCAGGTGAGTCAGCGCCAGCGCAACTTTCTTGGCGGGCGTGAATCGATCCTCCCCGTAGAGAATCATCGAGTGCGAGGTGTCGAGCATCAGCACGGTTGCGCATGATGACCGATACTCCGACTGTCGCACCATGAGATCGGAGTAATCGAGGTCCATCGGCACCTCGAGCGATCCCGTTCGCGCGAGTGAATTCAGGAGTGTCTCGTTGACGTCGATGTTGAGTACATCTCCGAACTCGTAAGGTTTGCTCCACCCATCGGCCTCGATCCCTGTCGCTAGGTACGGCGTGTCGTGACTCCCGAAGCTCGACTTGCCGAGTGAGCTGAGGATCGACCGGAGCGACTTGTAGCCGAGGAAGTCGATTGCCTTGTCGGTGAGGTTGAACTGGACCGACTTGGACGCTGCGTGTGCCAGCCCGCCGGGCCCGGTGACTGCCTGGTGTCCCGAGGGAACCTGCGGCGGCGCATCGACGTTGAGATAACCTTCCGCGGAGAGTCGCTGCACGAGATCGTCGAGCAGCTTTGCGAGTTTTTCTTCGGCGTCCTCATCCCCGTCGCCGCGCAGCGCTTCAAGAAGTTCGGGCGTGAACTGTCCGCTCTCGATGAGCGCGTCGAGAATCGCCTGCTTCAGTGCCTCGAGTGAGCGGTCTGTCTCCTCGATGTAGTCGCCCCACGGATCGTACTGCTGGCCTCCAGCGAATCCTGACTGGAGCAGGAAATCAGCGAGCTTTCCGAGCAGCGACTGAAGGTCGACAGCGTCGGCCATCTCCGGTGAGAAGCGGGAGTAGGTATGGGACCGCATATCTGAATAATACTGTCGGGGTGGAGAAACGAAGCCCCCCGTCGTTTCGCGACCGCCTGCCAGTAGATTATGCAGAGCATGCCGCCGTCCCACGCCAGGTCGATCAATCCGTTCCGGGTGCTTCAGGTGCACCGGAACTTCCGGCTCTTCTGGATTGGGCAGACGATCTCCCTTACGGGCACCTGGATGCAGCAGGTGGCACAGGGATGGCTGGCGCTCCAGCTCTCTGACAGCGCGTTCATCGTCGGAGTGGTCGCCGCAGCCGGCTCCCTGCCGATTCTCCTGTTCTCGCTCTACGCCGGCGTGTTCATCGACCGGCTCGACAAGCTCAAGATCGTGACGATCGCCCAGGTGCTGCTTTCCCTTCAGACGGTCGTCCTCTGGTGGACCGTGTGGACGGGCATCATCGACATCCCGCTCCTCGTCATACTTGCCCTGATCAACGGGCTCATAAGCTCGATCGAGATCCCTGCCCGGCAGTCGCTGATCGTCGAGCTCGTCGGACGGGACGACATCGTGGATGCGGTAGCGCTGAACTCCGGAGGCTTCAACCTCGCGCGAATCATCGGGCCCTCGATTGCCGCGGCCGTGATCGCAAGCGCCGGGCTGGCGTGGTGCTTCGGCATTAACGCCCTCAGCTACATCGCAGTGATCGCCTGCCTCATGAAAGTAAAGCTCCCGAAGTTCGTTCCGGCCGAGCGGGTCAGTCGCGCGCTTGACGATTTCCGCGAGGGAATTGCATACATCCGCGGGAAGCGGGAGGTGAAGGGATTGATCGGGGTGATGGCAGTGTTCTCGATCTTCGGGCTTCAGTACCTGACGCTGATGCCTGTCATCGCCCGCGACGTGCTTCACACGGATGCCAGTGGATATGGGCTCCTGGTAACCTCAGTCGGCGTCGGCGCGGTCTTCGGGGCCCTGACACTCGCCGCGCTGAGCGCCAGAGTGAAACGCGGCAAGCTCTTCACGATCACCACTTTCACGTTCGCTACGCTCTTGCTGCTGTTCTCGTTCATAAATATTCGATCAGTTGCTACGGTTGTGCTGATGCTGCTCGGGCTGACCATGCTCATCAACGGTGCGCTTGCGAACGGAATTCTGCAGAGCATCGTGCCGGACGCACTGAGGGGCCGGGTGATGGCGGCCTACGTCTTCGTCTACGTGGGATTCACTCCAATCGGATCGCTGCTCGAGGGTGCGGTCGCCCGCGCGACAAGCGTGCAGTGGGCACTGGGTTCCGGGGCGATTATCATGCTTGCCTACACTGCGTGGGCATTCTGGAAGTTCCCCGAGCTGAAGGATGTCTGAGCGATCTCCACGCCACCGATGCAAACAGCTTTACAACCGCCGGAGCTGACTCCACGCCAGGTTCGGGTCGTCATGAGCGGCCTGTTGCTTGTCCTGCTCCTCGCCGCACTCGATTCGACAATCGTCGCAACCGCGCTGCCAACGATCGTCGGGGAATTCGGTGGCCTGAGCCGGCTCTCCTGGGTCGTCACGGCATATCTCCTCGCGCAAACCGTCGTGACGCCGCTTTACGGAAAACTCGGCGACCTTTATGGGCGCAAGAAGGTGGTGCAGTCTGCGATCGCCATCTTCCTTCTTGGATCCGTGCTTTGCGGTTTTGCGCGCAGCATGGAGCAGCTCATTCTTTTCCGCGCGATCCAGGGACTCGGCGGTGGTGGACTCATCGTCACCACGCAGGCGGTTGTCGGCGATATCGTCCCGGCGCGCGATCGCGGAAGATACCAGGGGATCTTCGGCGCGATGTTCGGGCTTGCAAGCATCGCCGGACCGCTCATCGGCGGATACTTCACGACTCACATAACGTGGCGCTGGATCTTCTTCATCAATATCCCGCTCGGTTTCATCGCAGTGTTCGTTCTGGCGACGACGATGCCGGCAGCAGCGCGCCGGGTGAGTCACTCCATCGACTATGCTGGCGCTGCGCTGCTCGCGGCCGGACTGAGCGCGATAATCATCGCAACCGATCTTGGCGGTATCGCGTACCCGTGGGGCTCGCCGGTGATCATTGGCCTCGCTGGTGTTGTCGTTATTTCACTCGCGCTGTTTCTGTTCGTCGAAAGGCGGGCGAAGGAGCCCGTGCTTCCGCTACGGCTCTTTGAGAATCGAACGTTCGTAATATCCGCGATCGTCGGGCTCATCGTCGGGTTTGCACTGTTCGGTTCAGTGACGTACCTGCCCCTGTACCTGCAGGTCGTCAAAGGAGACAGTCCAACTGCATCCGGATTGCGGATGGTCCCGATGATGGCCGGTATGCTCGTGTCGTCGATCGTTGCAGGGCAGCTCATCAGCAGGCGCGGACGCTACAAGATATTTCCGATCATCGGGACCGCAGTCACAACGATCGGCCTTTTCCTTCTCTCGCGCATGACTCCGGAGGCATCGCTGACAACCGCGTCGGTGCTGATGGCGGTTCTCGGTCTCGGCATGGGTCTCGTCATGCAGGTGCTGATTCTCGCCGCGCAGAATGCGGTCGACTACACTGACCTCGGCGTGGCGACGTCGGGTGCCACTTTGTTCAGGTTGATCGGCGGCTCCGTCGGGACTGCCGCGCTGGGCGCAATATTCGCCGCGCGAATGAACGGATACCTCGCGACACACTTACCGGCGAACCTGACGCCTGCTGGTGCCGGAACCGGCGTCAATCTGAGCCCGCGCATGATTGCCGGGATGCCAACGGTTGTGCGGGACGCATACGCCGCAGGCGTGACGGCAGGACTGAGCCGGATCTTCCTCGTAGCAACCGGAATTGGCGTGATCGGCTTCGTTCTCATCTGGTTCCTGCCGGAAAAACCGCTGCGCGAGACAATCGCCGCTCGCGCGAAGGACGTAGGTGATGAAATAGGCGAGGTGTTTCCGATGCCGTCCGACACTGAGCAGAAAGCCGAAAGCAAGGCGTGAAATTTGTGACTGAGGGGTCACAAATGGGTCAAAATGGTTATATTGAGGGGTAGAAGCGCTCCGCGAGCAAAACTGCCTGCGGGGCGCTGTCACATGTGACCCACGAAACAAGGGATGGTGAAGTCTATATGCCGAAGACCAAGACTCCGCAGGCCATCTATCAGGTGGAAAAGAAGCGGGCCGAGAAGGAGCGCCGTGCGTCGCACGCAGCGCTGATGAAGGAAGCCAAGGCCGCATTCGATCAGATGATCGAAGACGGCAAGGCCGCGAGAAAAGGCGGCAGGCCAAAGGGAAGCAAGACCCGCAAGGATTGATTGAAGCACTACGTACTTCGTACTAACTCCGTACTTCGTACTAACTCCGTACTTCGTACCAGGTACGCAATTAGTTCGCAGTACGCAGTTAGTTCGCAGTACGCAGTTAGTTCGCAGTACGCAGTGCTATTCCCGTTTCAGCTGATCCCTTTTCGGATTGCGTCCATCACCTTGTCAGAGAACGTGTCGATCTCGTCGACAGTCGTATACACGTTCGGCGTGATACGGATTCCGGTAAACTCCGAATGCTGAATCGGCGTGTTGACGATACGATGTTTCGATACGAGCCACGAGCTCAACGCGCCGAAATCCAGGCCGTCGATACTGATCATCGCGAGAGCGCCTGAGTACTCGCTATCGAGCGGAGTGAGGATTTTCACGCGATCGCTTTCCGACTGCAGTCGCTTTGCCCATCGATCACGCAGATACCTGAGCCGGGCGATCTTGCGATCAGCTCCAATCCCGCGATGAAACGCAAGCGCTGCAGATACGGCGTTGTGATTGGCAGCCGGATGAGTCCCGATCTCCTCGAACTTTCTTATATCGTTGTCCTGCGTCGCCGCCGCAGCCATGAGCGGCCAGAGTTTCTTCTGCTTTTCCTTTCGCACGTAGAGGAATCCCGTGCCAATCGGAGCGAGCAGCCACTTGTGAAGACTGGTGCCGTAGTAGTCGACGCCGAGGTCATCACGCTTGAAGGGGAAGTGAGCGTAGGCATGCGCTCCATCGACTATGACCTCGATTCCCCGCGGCTTCGCGAAGTCAACGATCTCGCGAATCGGCATGATCTGCCCGGTCAAATTGGTTATGTGCGGGACCTCGATGATCTTCGTCCGCGGTGTAACCGCAGACTTGAACTGCTCGAGTATGTGCTCCTGCGACGGCGGGGGAACCTTGAATGAAACCTGCCTGAGCACGATTCCGTCGCGCCGGACGCGCTGCTCCCAGGCGGTGATCATTCGCGGATAATTCTGGTTCGATATCACGACCTCGTCGCCCTTTTTCAGGTCGATTCCCAAGATCATGATCTCATTGGCCTCAGACGCGCCGCGCGTAATAGCCATCTCCTCGGGATCGCAGCCGAAATCGCGCGCGAGATCACGCCTCACACTCTCGATCCTCGGCTCGAGTACGCGCCACATGTGCTCGGCTGGCAGCTCGTTAGTGAACCTGAGGTCGCGGATCATCGCTTCGAGCACGTGACTCGGCGTGGGGCAGACACCGCCATTGTTCAGGTTGATCATGGTGCGGTCTGCATCGAACGCGCGCTGGATAAGAGTCCAGTATGACTCGTCTTCAGCTACCTCTGCCGGCGGTCGATCCCCGGCGATGATGTTCGCACGGAAGAGTGATGCGATCGCTGTCTCGCGGAACATCGCCGTGCCCAGGCCCGCAGAAGCGAGGCCGGTAACGAATGAGCGTCTGCTGGTCATTCAGTTGTGCCCGCCGCACATCCGGCGAGGAACTCATCGCGAATGAACTCGACGGGTATCATGCCCTGCGCCATGAACCTCTCGTGAAATTCCCTGGCGGAAAATGCAGAGCTACTTCGGGTTCTGCACGCATCGCGCAGTTCCAGGATCGCATTTTTCCCAAGGTTGTATGTGATCGCCTGCGTGGGCCACTTCGAGTAGCGGTAGATCGCTCGCAGTGCGGTCTCGTACGCAGCCTTCGATGCCGGGTCGAACCCGGCGCGCAACCTTGCACCAGGCATGAACTGCACGTGCTCAGTGTAGTAATCGATAGCCTGATCGAAAGTCATCCGTTGCGTATGCAATCCCACGTCGACGCGCACTCTTACAGCCCGCAACAGCTGCTCCCGAAGCATGTACAGGTACTCCCCGGGTGAGTAGAAACCGTATTTTCGGTTTGGCACCGGCTCGGCCATTAACTCTTCAGTGTACAGCGCCCAGCCCTCTGCAGTCATCGAATCCGACCACATCCCCGACGAATCCTCCACCGCACCGGGTGTCAGCCACCTGATGTTCGAGACCTGCGCAGGGTTGGCGATCATGTACTTGAAGTGCCAGTCGTGGCCGGGAAACCCTTCGTGTACCGCGGTCGTGGCGACTGACGCAAAGTTGTTGAGCTTGAGCGTTTCCTGATCGTTGCCGGTCGGAGTCAGGTAGAACCTTCCTGTCCCTCCGGGCTTTAGTGGAGGCGCCGGATAGTAGACGGCATCGATAGCGCTGCGAAGAATTGGAGGTGTCTCGACGACATCGAGCCTGTATGCCGCGGGAATGTCGAAGAGCCCATGCTCTCGACCATACGCAACCGCGCGAACGCCGGCTTCCCTGTACCACCTCAACAACTGATCATCATCTCGCGGCGCATCCCTGGCGAGAAACTCCATCACCTGCCTCACCCCGGAATAGCGATCGGCGGGCGTTGCGAACGAAAGGTTCATCTTCGCATTTGCCGAGAACTCCCGGGCGGCCTCGACGATCCGTTCGGTATAAAGGGCGACCTGTGCGCCTCCGTAATCGTAAAGTTCCGCGGCTGTTCTGGCGTCGCGATAGACGGTCCTCACGCGCCACGAATACTCCTCCTCACCCAGAGGATACCGATCGACAGGCTCGTTGACGTCGAAGTTCTGCAGCAGGAACGCAGTGAACTGTTCCCACGCACTCCCTGCTGCCAGCCCTGCGCCAAGCAGCTGCGCATTCAGCGTTGCCGCAAATGGTCGCGATCCGAGATACCGCTGGGCAGCGCGGGGGAGAGTCGTCCGGAAATATTCAGCGTTGGCGCGACTTCCTTCGATCCCATCACGTTGAACCATTCGCTTGTCAGGCATGTTACCGGCGGCCTTGCCCGCCACGAGGTTGCCCCTCGCCGTATCGAGATACGCGGGGATTGCCAGCACGCGCGCAATGACGCTCTGCCACTCCGGTTCGTCGCCGAGGATTCCGTTCCCGAGGTCGCGCATATGCTGCATCTGCCAATCGATGCCCTTGAACGGCTCGCCGACGTATGTGTCCAGGGCACGCTGGTAGTATCGAAGATCCGCATCCTGATGAATCAGAAATGCGAGCTGCGACGTCATGAGCCTCCGATCGGCGAGCTCAACCGGTGACAGCATTTCGGGGGCTATCGCTTCGATTGAGGCGAGCAATGACCGATAGAATACGAGCTCTGCATTCAATGAAACGAGTCGGTAGTCGCGAAAGCGGGAGCCGGAATCGGCAAGCGCGGGACTGTATCCATCGCCACCCAGATAGGTCGAGGTGACCGGATTTTTCTCGAGATGAAAGACGAAATACCTGTCGCGCAGCTCAGTGAACGTGCCGGGGATGATTGCGGGCGCCGGTGGTGGCGGCGGTTGCCTGGGCGCGCATCCCTGAAGATTTCGGAGAACTCCAAAGCCCGCGGCGGTGTAAGCCGTTCTCTGCACGAACATCCTGCGATTCATAAATACCGCGAACGCAGGATCTCGATGTGATGTCTCTCGTGTCCCGCAAGGATGAACGCCAGCGCGCGCACGCTGATCTCCAGCCCGTTCGCCACTCCCCGCTTCGTCATGGCTGACTCGTCGAGATTCCCGAGCAGGTGTACCGACGCTTTTCTGAGGTGCTCGAATTCTCCGGTCAGGTCATCGAGTGACCGGCGGTTGAATGAGGCGCTGGCGACGTAGCTGTTCTCGTCAAAGCCTTCGACCGGCGTTTCATCCGCGCGGGAGAACCTGAGTGCGCGATACGCGAATACGCGCTCCACATCGGCCATGTGACCAATGACCTCCCTGATGCTCCACTTTCCGGGCGCATAGCGGTGGTCGCCCACCGATTCAGGCAGGGAGCGAAGAAATGTGCTCGTCTCGCCGATCTGGCTGTCCAGAGTCGCGACTATGTCGCCGTCCGGAACGCGCGCGACGTAGCCAGCGTAAAAAGGCGCGAACTCCTCGGGACTCGGCTTGGTCGCGCGCCATGTGGTGTCCATTCCGTATTCACTCCTGTTGTCAGATCGCGGCGCGCCGATGTTTCGTGGTGACCAGCTTCCTGAGCAGCGATATCTGCCCACCGTGATATGCGTCGTGCTGCGCGACCCCGTGCAGCATGAATGATATCGACCTCGTACTGCCAGGCGCCGCCTCGCTCAGCCTGTCGTCGGTAAGCCCCGCCACCACTTCGCAAAGCCGCTCGTGGCTCTCCTCCATCTCCCCGATTATCTCCTTCCAGCGCTCCGGCGATATCGCACCAGGCTCCGGCCAGTCTTCGCCGTCATAAGGCTGATGCCGGCCGCCGTTCACGCGCCGTAGCGCTATGTTCGACCAGCCCGTAATGTGCAGGACAAGCTCCCAGATGTTGTGCGCTGTCGGGATCGGCCGCTGGATCGCTTCCGCGACTGTAAGGTCACTGACCAGCTCTACCAGTGCCGGGCCGTGCCATGCATCGCCCTGCAATGCATGGCGCAGCTCGTCGGCCAGCAACTCGCCGTGGGTCATTCCGCGGTCACCAGATGCTTGCCCGAATGTTCTCTGACCGCACCATCGGGTCGCCCGGCTTGCAGTCGAAGGCCTTCGCAAACTCCGGCATGTTGGACAGAGGCCCATTCACACGGAAAATGCCCGGCGAATGGGGGTCGGTCTGTATCTGGAGCCGCGCGGACTGCGGTGTGAGATTCGCGCGGCGCGCCTGAGCATACGCAAGGAAGAAACGCTGCTCGGGGGTGAACCCGTCGATGAGCGTGCGCGGTTTGCGGGCAAGGGTCTTCTGAAGCGCATCATAGGCCACGGACACACCCACGATGTCCGCAAGATTTTCGCCGAGGGTGAGCTTTCCGTTGACGCTCAGGCTGTCCAGCACCTTGTACGCGTTGTACTGATCCTCGACGACCTTAGCGCGCGCGGTATAGTTGGCCCCGTCGGCAGCCGTCCACCAGTCAGTGAGGTTCCCCTTCGCATCGTATTGCCGTCCCTGATCGTCGAACCCGTGTGAGAGCTCGTGCCCGATAGTTCCGCCGATGCCACCGTAGTTGGCTGCTTCATCGTAGCTGGGATGGAAGAATGGCGGCTGAAGCCTGCCCGCCGGGAACGCGATCTCATTGAGCTGCGGTGCGTAATACGCATTCACAGTCGGTGGCGTCATGAACCATTCATTCCGGTCAACTGGCTTGCCGACCTTCGCGAGATCACGCTTTACTGCATACCTGCGCGTGCTCAGGTAGTTGGTTGCATAAGGCGCTTCGGCAATCGCGAGGTCGCTGTAAACCTCCCACTTGTCGGGATAACCGATCTTCTGGTTGAAAGATGCAAGCTTCGTCATCGCCTGCGCCTTCGTCGTAACGCTCATCCACTCGGCCTTCGTGATGCGTTCGCCCATCGACGTACGCAGGTTCGCGATCATCTCGAGGGCCTTGGCTTTTGCTTCAGGCGTAAACGCGACCTTCACGTATTCGCGTCCAAGCGCATCGCCGAGCACGTTGTCCGCCGAGGTGAGGCAGCGTCTCCAGCGTGGTTGCACCACGCGCGCGCCGGTGAGTGTCGAATTGAAGGCGAAGCTTGTGTTGACGAAGTCGCTGCTCAGATATGAGCTCATGCGACTCGCGAGACGCCACCGGAGATACGACTTCCAGTCTTCGACAGGAACTTCCGCCACCGCGGCGTTCACGGCCTTGAAGAAATCGGGCTGTCCGATGTCGACACTGGTGATTCCGCTGATTCCCACGCCTGACATGAAGACGTTCCAGTCGAACGCGGGCATCGTTTCCTTCAATGTCGCGAGTGCCGTCGGATTGTAGTTGGCGAGTGGATCGCGCAGCTGCACAGGAGTCTTCGACGCGTTGGCGAGCCGGGTTTCGAGTGCCATTACCCTTGCCGCATTGCTTCGCGCCTGCTCGGGCCGTTCGCCGAGAAGCTCGAAGGTCTTCGTCATGTAGCTCAGGTATTCGCCACGGAGTTTCTCGGATGCCGGGTCCGTCTTCGTGTAGTAATCACGGTTGGGAAGACCAAGGCCGCCCTGGTTTGCCGACACGATGACCTGCGCACTGTTCTTTGCATCCTGACTCGATCCGAATCCGAAAGCCGGCGCCATGCCGATCGAATGGAAATGCGCGATTGCCGGTACGATGTCGGAGCGGGATGAGATGGAAGCAATCCGCGTGAGCTCAGCCACGAGGGGTTTTGCGCCAGCGACTTCGGCCGCAGCGGAGTCCATGCAGCTCGCGTAATAAGTACCGAGCTTCTTCGTGTTGGGGTCAGTCGTGGTTTTTGCGGCCCGTGCCGCGGACTCGAGAACTTCCTTGAGGACCAGGTTGTTCCGCTCTCTCAATTCGGAGAAGGGGCTCCACGCGGGGAATGCGGCGGGAACAGGGTTTTTCGCTATCCAGCCGCCGCCGGCAAAGCTGTAGAAGTCAGCGCACGCCTTGACGTTTCTGTCGAGATCGCCCAGCTGAATCGGCGGGATGACAGAGGATTGTGCTGCCGCAATGGACGGGGCAAGAAAAAGCGAAGCGACTGCCAGCCGAAGCAGCGTTCCACGAGAGCGGATGCTGAAGCTCATGTCGGGTAGACTCGCGTTGGGGTTCTACGGGCGGGCAGGAAATGGCTCCGCCGTCATACGGTATTAAGCATCGCTGTAGAGGTCCCTGCAAGCGATGCAGGGGCTAGAATCGGTAAGGATTTGACCATCCGCGCGCAAATCAGAAACAAGACTACTGCGTCGGGCTTCTGGCATTCCGTCTTGTCTAATCGCGTTCCGAACTACAAAAAAGGAAAGGAGTGGGGTGAGTTGTCACGAGGGGCGTGAGCTGTCTCCCTCGCGTACCGTCACGTTTTCGGCGCTCACGGGCGAAGGCAACTACGCATGGGGGAGGAGGTTTTGGAGGTGCGGGAGGTACTGGAGTAGCCGTTATCGCGAAGCGAACGGGGACCCGGATAGATCTGTTTTTCGTTTCTTTTGTTGAACGACGGGAGTGCGTCGCTCCGGACGTAGCGCTGCTTGTTGACCCCCCTGCCGAATGCGTAGCTGCGACCCGCGACGAGCGGTTCTGCAGTTACCCCAAAGCCGAGGTACTCGAGCTGCCGGGACGAACTAAGCGACCGGCAGCAGACTTGCTCCAATACCTCCTGCACCTCCAAAACCTCCTCACCATGCGTAGTGGCTTTTCGCGCTCGTGAACGCCGGAAGATGCTGATGCGCGGGGAGAAAACTCATGCCCCTCGAGACAACTCACCCCACTCCTTTCCATATGTAGCTCCAAGGATCGGGAGTTTCAGGACGGGCACTAGCTAGCCCGGCGAGCCTGCTGGTCATGGCCACTCTCAACGAGCGCAGGGGCCTGCCAGGCGTCGCCAAGGACCTTCTGGAAGCAACGCTTCGGCACGATCTCAACGCCCTGCTCGGCGAGCTTCTCGTAACGCGCAAGCTTCTCCGGGTAGCGCGAGATCGACGTCGGCGCGTAGTCCATGGAAAGGAAGAACCTGTCGCTGAGGCTCAGCGCAAATACCTCCGCGATGTCGCGCGCGCGAGCGAGGCGCTCGACCCCAAGCACGACATCGGTCCCGAGGCCGTTTCCATGTTCAGTCTTTGCAACTGCCACAGACGAGATCTCAGCCAACGAGGGCGAATATTCCTCGAGGGAGGCACAAGCGACGACGCGGGAGGCGACAGTGGCGACGACATAGTTGTCGATGTTGATCGCGATCTGGTCGTGCGTGCGGGGCAGCATCAGCCCCTGCGCCGTATAGCACGAGACAAGCTCCCAGATCTGGTCGACATCCGCGCGACCGGCGGGCCTGACGAGAGGTCTGGGGGTTTGAGCGAGGCTCAGGGCGGCTGACTGAATATTATGCACACGGAATGTATAAATAATCACCCCGCCGTATGCAATACCCCTTTTCCCCCCAGCCCTGGTTTCCTTGGCTCGCAGTAAGTGGTGCTACAGTGGCGGCAGCTTCCCTGTGTAATGCTGCCATCCGGCCGCTGCTCCCCGCTTTGCCAGAACCTGCCCGAGTCCCACCGCAATGGCGCTCGCTGCCGTCCACATGAGAGCGTCACCCCAGCTCGTCTCCAGCGACTCGGGCCTGTCGGGTGGCGCCTTTGAAGTAAACGCGCGCCATCCCGCCATCATCGATCTCTCGATTACTATCGCGGCAACCATCGCAGATCCCGCGGCGACTACGGTCCACATCACGCGATCCTCGAAGCTGGTCGCGCGTCTTTTCGGTTTTCTTCGTGGTGCCACGTTGATCCCGGGTTAGCGCTGGGCGTATACCGTCGTCTTGCCAGCGCGGTCGAAAGTGAGAACGTCGTAACGCTCCCTCGTTGCACCCTCCATGCCCGGTGATCCCGAAGGCATCCCCGGAACCGCGAGGCCGGCGATCGCAGGCTTTTCCTCCAGCACCTTCCTGATCACGTCAGCGGGTACGTGGCCCTCGAACGCGTACTCGCCAATGACTGACGTGTGGCAGGAGCGCAGCGCGTCGCCAATCATGTACTTCTGCTTGATCATTGAAAGATCGGGCATGTCCATCGTCTCGACTGTAAACCCATTCTCCCTCATGTGGTCTACCCACTTCGCGCAGCATCCGCAGTTCGGGTCCTTGTAGACTTTGACCACAGTTCCGGAAGTCACCGGCGTCGTCGAAGCAAGCGTGACTGGAGTGTCGACGGCCGGCGCCGCAGCACTGGCGGATGCAACCGCACTCTGAGCTTCTTCCTTTGAACAGCCGGCGAAAAGCCCAGCCGCCGCGAGCACAACAACGATCCCGTTCATTCTCATATCATCCCTCGTCAATTGGAGCACCAGCCTCTAACCAGGCGCGCCATCCGCCCGCCATCGAGGCAACATTGGTATAACCCATTTTCTGCAGTGAATCCGCAGCAAGCGCAGCTCGATATCCACCGCCACAATACAATATCAGCTCGGCATCCTTGTCCGGGGCGACGGTTTCAATATCCCGCTCGATAATACCCTTGCCGAGATGTTCTGCCCCGCGAGCACGGCATGCGTCCCATTCGTTGTCTTCACGGACGTCTATCAGTCGCGCGTCGCCGCCATTCACCGCCTTGATCGCGTCAGCGACGGTCACCTCACGGACGCGCGCCCTGGCATCTTCAACGATTGCAAGAAACCCGGGGGAATGAACCTTGTGCGCGGTCACTTCCGATCGAGCTCCGCGATCGTCTTAGTCGATGGCGCACGACTTCGCTGAAGCCGGGCAGCTACTGCCTCGGATTTCTCCATCACCCGCAGGATGTTCTCTCCCGCCAGCTTCCTGAGGTCAGCATCAGACCACCCCCGTCGCACCAGCTCAGCGAACAGGGCAGGATACGTCGACACGTCCTCGAGCCCTTTCACGACTATCTCGATTCCGTCGAAGTCCCCGCCGATGCCAACGTGGTCGGCTCCCGCCACGCGTTTCACGTGCTCGATGTGATCGGCAACGTTCGCGATCGTGGCACCTTCACGCGCGCCACCGGTCACCAGAAATCCGGGCACGAACGTGATCATCACGACTCCGCCGTTAGCCGGAAGTCGTCTCAGGATCGAATCGGGAACGTTGCGCGGCACATCGGCAAGCGCGCGGGCATTCGAGTGAGAGAAGATCACCGGCGCTTCCGCCACATCGAGCGCGTCGCTCATGCTCCCCGGGGAAACGTGCGAGAGATCGACCATCATTCCGAGCCGGTTCATCTCTCTTACGACTTCCTTGCCGAATTCGGTCAGCCCGCCGTTAGTCGCCGAGTCAGTGGCAGCGTCAATCCAATCGAGCGTGACGTTATGGGTCAGCGTCATGTATCGCGCGCCGAGCGCATAATAGGCGCGCAGGGCGCCCAGCGAATTCTCGATTACGTGCCCGCCTTCCATTCCGATCAATGATCCGATGCGCTTCCGCTTGAACGCGTCGCGCACGTCGCGGGACGTGAGGGCAAGCTGGAAATGCGCCGGGTGCATGGCGATGAACCGCCGCGCAATGTCGATCTGCTCGAGCTGAACCCGCGCATATCCCGAGTCAGCAACATCACCGGGAACGTAGACCGACCAGAACTGTCCGCCGACCATGCCGCGCCGAAGTCTCTCGATGTCCGTGTGACCCGTAGTTCGCTTCGTCAGATCGTATGCATGAACGTCCATCGGGGCAGCCGAATCACGCCTGATCGCCCACGGAAGATCGTTGTGGCCGTCGACGAGCGGAGTCGAGGCGAGGATGCGCTTTGCCCGCGCAAGATGAGCGTCAGTTGCCTGAGCGAACATAGGTGTGCTGATGAGCGTCAACGCCACGATGGCAGGAATACATCGCATGAGTGCTTTCCGGAGGAGAACCGCAGGAGCAGGAAAGCTAACGTTCTTTACTGACTCCCTCCATGACGCTAGAATCCGCGCAATGAAAGAGGCTACGGTCAAACCGCTCGACTTCGGCGATCAGGCATCGCTCGATGCCGCACTCTCGGATTCCGTTCGCTCGCTCCAGGAATCCGGCATCCTCAGGATAACACGACAGGTTCGCGCGATGATTGCGCGTGGTGAGACAGTCGTCAATCTCACTGTCGGCGATTTCGATCCGCGCTACTTCCCGATTCCGAAACTTCTTGCGCAAGGCATTCAGGATGCGATCGCCCGCGGCGAGACGAATTACCCGACACCCGAGGGAATGCTCACGCTTCGCGAGGCGATCTCTGATTACGTGCTGCGTACAACGGGGGTTCGTTATCCGGTCGAAGCGATAGTTGTATGCAGCGGGGGCCGGCCGGTGCTCTATGGCGCGTACCGCGCTGTGGTGAATCCAGGCGACAAGGTCGTCTTCTCCGTACCGTCATGGCAGAACGAGGCGTTCGCGCTCCTGACGGGCGGCGAATCAGTGGTGATCGAGGCGACAGCCGATACGGGATTTCAGCCAACTGTCGACCAGTTCCGCCCGCACCTCGGCGAAGCGGCGATGATCTGCATCTGCTCTCCGGGAAATCCCACCGGCACCGTGATGACGGAGCAGCAGCTCGGCGACATACTTCGCGCCGTGGTCGATGAAAACCTGAAGCGTGAGGCAGCAGGACGAAGGCCGGTGTTCATCCTTCACGACCAGATGTATGGGGCGCTGGTTTCAAAAGGGCAGCGGCACGTATTTCCCCCCGCGATCGTCCCTGAATGCGCTCGGTACCTGATTTCAGCTGATGGAGTGTCAAAGGCCTACGCTGGCACAGGGTTGAGGGTTGGCTGGATGCTGGTCGCTCCAGCGGTCGGCGCCCGGATTCGGGACCTCCTGTCACACGCCGGCGCATGGGCGCCACGCGCCGAGCAGAGTGCTGTGGCCGAATTCCTGCGCGACCGTGATGCGATAGCAGAGTTCCGGGCTGAAATGGATGCCAGGATAGCAGAACGCCTCGTGGCAATGCGTGCCGGGTTCGAGGAGCTGAAAAATGAGGGATATCCGGTCGATTCAATCAATCCGCAGGGAGCGATCTACTTCTCCGCGCAGTTCAACCTGCATGGCAAGTCTGTCGACGGTCGAACGATTACGACTGATGACGACATTCGCATGCTCCTGCTCGAGCGGGCCGGTGCAGCTGTGATTCCGTTTCAGGCATTCGGTGTTCAAAAGGAGAGCGGATGGTTCAGGCTGTCGGCCGGTGCCGTTTCGCTTGATGAGATCCGCTCCCTCTTTCCTCGAATCAAGACCCTTTTGAATGAAGTGAAGTGACAGGATTCTGTGACCCTTCCTGAGCGCTTGCCGCTCGGGTCAGCGGGGGAGACAACTGTCCCGGAAACCACCGGCCTTTATCAGCTGCTTGTCGAGAGCGTCCGCGACTATGCGATCTTCGCGCTCGACCCGACGGGAGTGATCGTCACGTGGAATACCGGCGCCGAGCGGTTCAAGGGATATAAGGCGCACGAGATAATCGGCAGGCATTTTTCAACGTTCTATCCTCCTGAAGACATCGCGGCCGGGAAGCCGGCGGAGGAGCTCGTGATTGCCGCGCGCGATGGGCGAGTTGAGGATGAAGGGTGGCGCCTTCGAAAGGACGGCTCGCGTTTGTGGGCGAACGTCATAATTACAGCTCTAAGGCGGCCCAATGGAGAGCTCGTCGGATTCGCCAAGGTCACGCGCGACCTTACGGAGAGGAAAGAGTCTGAGCTGAAGGAGCGGGTTGCAATGGTTCGCGCCGCCGAGGCAGAAGCGGCCAACAGGACGAAAAGCGAGTTTCTCGCGGCGATGTCGCACGAACTGCGAACGCCGCTCAATGCAATCGGCGGTTACGCCGAGCTGCTGAGAATGGGTGTGCGAGGCCAGATGAACCAGCAGCAGGAAGAAGATCTCGACCGCATCATCGTCGCGCAG
>JAYUWU010000064.1:0-2111 GCA_043753365.1 Gemmatimonadaceae bacterium
ATTTCTGAAAGGACCGCCAGCGGAGGACGCTGTCGTCGAGGTCTGTCAAAAGGAACTCGTAAAACCGCTGCATGCTGCGAAGCCGCTCCCGGCTGCCACGCTCGCCCGTAGGGTGTTCACCCACCGCATCGGTCAAAAGCTGGTAGAACCGTTGAATCCGCAGCTTCGCCATGGCGAACATCTGCTCGCCGTAGTCGCCCGCCAGCTGATAGTAATCGCGGCGATCTCCCGCTTTCGCGGTTCGCTCCAGGATGCCATGCTGTTCCAGCAGGCGGGTATTCGTGCTAGCCGAAGTCTTGCTGATCTGCAGGTGTTCCGCGAGATCATCCAGCGTGCAGGGCCCGCCCTGCAGCATGAGGAACCCGATGATCCGGCCCGCGATTCGCGGCAGTCCTTCCTGCTCGAAGGTGAGGCCGAATTTCTCGATCAAGTCAGTGTCTTGCATAGTTGTTGAGGATACGTCAATCAGTTTGTTCGGTCAAGACTGTACAAAACGAAAGAAGAGGTACCATGCGCCCCATTTCCCGTCTCACGCTCGCCCTCGCCCTCGCTCTCGCCCTCGGCGGGCCGGCGACGGCCCAAGTAATCAGCAAATCGACGCTGCCTGCGTCCTACCGTCCCGAGTTCGGGACGATGTGGACGTTCGATGCCGCGCCGCTCGACTACTGGAAGACCCGTTACAACTTCACACCCGACCAGGCGTGGCTGGACAAGGTGAGGCTGGCTTCGATCCGGCTGCCGGGTTGTTCGGCGTCGTTCATATCGGCGAACGGGCTGGTGATGACGAACCATCACTGCGCGCGCGCCTGCATCTCGGCGGTGTCGCCGGCAGACACGAACTATCAAAGGACCGGCTTCGTTGCCCCTACGGCTGCGACCGAGAAGAAGTGTCCGAATCTCTATGTGGACCAGTTGGTCGGCATGGAGGATGTAACGTCGCGGATCCAGGGCAAGGTGACGGCGACGGCGGCCGCGGCCCGGGTGGAGCAGCGGGATGCGGCGATTTCTGCGGTGCAGCGCGAGTGTACGACCGGAGGCATGACCTGCCAGGTGGTGGGCTTCTACCAGGGTGGCATGTACTCGCTGTACAAGTACCGCCGTTATAACGATCTGAGACTGGTCTTCGCGCCGGAGGAGGACATCAGCTTCTTTGGCGGCGATCCGGACAACTTTACGTACCCCCGTTATGATTTGGATGTGACGCTGCTGCGCGTCTATGAGAACGACCAGCCGTTCCGGCCGGAGCATTTCCTGAAGTGGAGCGCGAACGGCGCGCAGGAGAACGAGTTGGTTTTCGTGGTTGGCAATCCCGGATCGACGGGGCGGCTGAATACGATCGCGCAGATGGAGTATCTGCGGGATGTTCAGTATCCAGCGCAGCTGGCTCAGCTGAGCCGTCAGATTGGTATCTACAAGCAGCTTTCGACGCGCAATGAAGCGGCGAAACGCCAGTACGAGAACGCGCTGTTCGGCGCGGAGAATTCGTTCAAGGCCATCACCGGCTATCTGTCCGGTCTTACGAACGAAGCCATCATGAAGCGGAAGCGCGCATTCGAGACGGATTTCCGCGCGCGCATCGCGAAGGATGCGAAGCTCCGGGCGCAGTACGGCACGACCTGGACAGCGATTGCCCGCGCGCAGGATTCCCTGAAGCAGGTGGCGGTCAGGCAGCGCTACTATGGATTCAGCGGCACGACGCTGACGAACATCGCATCGCTGATTGCGCGCATGCCGAGCCAAACGGCGCTGGCGGACAGTCTGCGTCTTCCGGCATGGCGCGGACCCGGTGCGACCAATCTCCGCAATCAGATTCTTTCACCACAGCTACAGATCGACAGCGCATTCGAGCGCGCGAACCTGGCGGGTTGGCTGGTTGCGGCGCAGCAGGAGCTCGATCCGAAGGATCCGGTCATGGTTGCGGTGCTGGCGGGCCGGACGCCGGAGCAGGCGGCAGGCGAGCTGCTTCGTGCGACGCAGCTGGGCAATCTCGATTTCCGCACCCGCCTGATCGATGGGGGCGCGACCGCGGTTGCGCAGTCGACGGATCCGCTGATCGTGCTGGCGCGGACTTTCGAGCCGAAGTCTCTGCCGATCGCGCGCAAGGTCACGCG
>JAYUWU010000065.1:0-2107 GCA_043753365.1 Gemmatimonadaceae bacterium
TGGCGTACGTCCTGACGGCCAGCGGCCGCCTCAACGAGGCAATCGCGGTGGTGAAGAAGAGCATCGAGCTCAATCCCGAACTCGGGCTGAATCATGCCACGCTGGGGGACGCGTACGTTTGGAGCGGGCGCGTCGCCGAGGCGGTCCCGGAACTCGAGACAGCTGTGCGGCTGGACCCGGAGCTTGCGCTCAGAAAGGGTTTCCTCGCCCATGCGTACGCGCTGAACGGGCAACCGGAGAAGGCCCGGCCGATCATCGCCGAGCTCGAGGAGCGACAGCGTAAGCGTGGCGGCGCTGGCGTGGCGCTGAGTGCTGCCTATCTCGGGATGGGCGATCGCGAACGGGCTCTTGCTTCTCTCGAAAAAGCAGTGTCCGAGCACGACATCTCGCTGGTGACGGCGCCACCACTGCTACCCCACCGGCTCTACGATCCGCTGCGATCGGATCCCAGGTTTCATGCGCTCCTGAGGAGGATGAATCTGTCGCAGTACGCCAGCCGGATGCCGAGGCGATAGCAGTCAGCGCGCTTCGATGGCGAAGGGATCGGAGCCCGCGAATTTCTTCGAGACAAAGAGTCCCATCCCGCAATCGGTAAAGCCCGAGTCTCGAAGCCGGCGCCGGTACCACGCGGCGGTGCGGAAAAACCCGGCCATGTCGCTGGCTTCTTCGTCGATCTTGTCGTCGCTCGTGATGACATGGAGATACAGCGCGCCGCGACACTTGCGTGCAAGGCGGCGGATTGCTTCCTCCGCATCCGGTTCCGCGAGGTAGCGGAGGACGTCACGACAGATCACCAGATCCGCCTGGCGACCGCGGAGCTTCTGGACCTCGACGCGGCGGTGGCCGTACAGTTGGCACGCTGCTTCACTCGCGTCGAGGGTCTCGATGTCGCAGCAGGCAGGATATCGTTTCGCGAACTCCTTCGCCCACCACCCCGTGCCGGCACCGACATCCGTGAATCGCGTGATCGTCAGGCCGACGTGGCGGCAGAATGCGATCACGAAGGCGACCTCGTGCTCCTGCATTGCCGGGGTCATTACAGCGGTCTCCGGCTCCTGGTAGAAGCGGCGGTAATACCCGGCGTCGAAGTGCGACGCCGGGACCCCGGGAGTTTCGGTCAGGCCGTCTGCTCCCCTGTCATCGGATCGATCATCGTCCGTACATGGGTTATACCGTCGATCGGGAAGTCGCCACGGATCGCATGCTCACGCAGAGTCTGCTCGTCGGGCGCGATGTAGACGCACGTGATGGCGTCGTCCGAGACGAAGCTGTGGACCCACTGGATGTCGTGCCCCTGGTGAGTCAGGTCACGAATGACTCCGTTCGATTTCGCGGAGATCGCCTGCAGCTCCGCCGGCGACAGCTTGCCTGCTCCGGGGATCGGACGGGAGATGAGAAACTTCGGCATTGTGGTACCTCATGGTGAGTTCGGCAAACGCTGAAACGTGAAGCTGTTGATGCGCGCGTTAACACGCAAGCCGTGGAAGATATGATGAAAATCGGTCATCTACGTTTATTTCTCTATGCTCTCGGGTGGTCAACCCGGTAGATTGAAGTATCCGAATCAAGGGCAAATGTGACAAAGGATTTCGAGTTCGAGGACGCTGGACGCAAATTCGTCTGCAAAGTGGAGACTCCGCGCCACGCAGGAATGCCTCCATGGTGGTTCTTCAGCGTCGCAACTGAAGCTGGTACCACGCGTTACGCGCCTTTCGAGGCGACGGCGAGCGACACCAGGCAGTCAGTTCAGACACGGATCGTCAAGCACTACGAGGAGGTTCTGGCGATCAAGGCCCGCCCGGTGCACCCCAGGCCTCAATGGCAGCGTCCGGCGCCTGCGGCCCCGGCCCCCAAAACCGTAGAAGTCTAGAATCGCTCCATCGGCCGGCGCATAAATGCGCCGGCCGCTTTGTTTTCCGCTCAGATGTACGGATCCTGTAGTTCTCTGGACGATCGTCCGCGCGGGCGATAGAGTTCGGGACGCCCCGATTCAGCGGGCACTGCCGCACTCCGTGATGCACCCGTCCCTTTCCCCGACTCACGCATGCGTCCCAATCGTCCAGTCCTCTGCGCCCTCGTGGCCGCGATGGCGATCTCGTCGCCGTTC
>JAYUWU010000066.1:0-5172 GCA_043753365.1 Gemmatimonadaceae bacterium
GCACGATCCTTACCGACGGAAACCACTACCTCTACGGGAGTTTCTTCAACGCACTCGGCGCCGTCGCGGTGCGCATCTCCCCGTTCGGACCGTTCGAAACACGGCACTTCCTCATTGTCGTAACCGGGCTTATTGGAATCTTCCTCGCATGGAAGACGGCCGAGCACCTCGGGGGCCCTCTTGCCGGTTTTCTGGCTGCCCTCATTCTCGCGGTCACTCCCGTGTACTTCGGCCACATGTTCATGAACCCGAAGGACATTCCCTTCGCCGTTGTGAGCCTCGCGGCCACTTACTTGTTGCTTCGCGCATACGATCGTTTGCCGGCGCTCCCATGGCGAACAGTGCTGACTCTCGGAATCGTGATCGGACTGGGTCTCGCCATCCGAATCGGCGCGTTGATGCTCCTTGGATACGCGGGTGTCCTTGCATCGTTATGGATGATTGCGGCCTACTGGCCCGATGGTCGTCAGACGATGCGAACTCTGCGGGAATCAGTCGCCGTTACGGTGGTGTCGCTGGTCAAAATCGGCGTTGTCGCCTGGGCGATAATGCTCGTCTGGTGGCCGTATGCGCAGCTCAATCCATTTCTCAATCCGCTTCGCGCGTTCCGGCGCGCGGCGAACTTTACTGATTTCCCGGCCGATGTCCTGTACGGCGGCCGCTACATCCCATCGAGCGCGCTTCCGCTCGACTACATACCAAGGTCGTTCCTCATCACCCTTCCTGAGTTCTACGGAATCGCGCTGATCGGCGGTGGTCTGACACTCGCCGCGCTATGGCTCGCCAGGTCCGCGTCCCCACGTCCTGACCGCGATACTCTGGCGAAGCTCGGGTTCCTGGTGTTCACGATCCTTTTCCCGTTGGCGACGATTTTCCTGTTGCGGCCGATCCTTTACGATATGAACCGGCATTTCCTGTTCATCGTCCCGCCGCTCGCGGTCTTGGCCGGTCTTTCCCTCGCGCTCGTATTCAGGTCGGTTACATCGAAACTCATCAAGTGGGGCGTCGCCGTGGCAGTCGCTGGCTCTGTCGTGCTCACCGTCGCCGACATGATCCGTCTGCACCCCTATCAGTACATTTTCTATAACAGATCGTTCGGCGGCCTTCCCGCCGCGCTTGGCCGTTACGAAACGGACTACTGGGGTCAGTCGCACAAGGAAGCGATGGAATGGCTCATCGAGAACCACCGGACTGACGCGCCGGCTGGCTCGATACGCGTTGCGACTTTTTCGGCGATCCCCCAGATGTCGTACTATCTGGAACGAGCGGGAAGCGCCGCGGATCGCTTTGTTCCGGTCGAGCAGAACGAGCAGCCAGACCTGATGCTCGCTGTGACGCGGTGGAATACCCATCTCAAGTTTCCCGGCAGAGTACTTCACATCGTGGAGCGTGACGGAGTTCCTTTCCTCTTCGTTATCGAAACCGGGAGCGGGCTCCGCCCCGCGGTGTCCGACGGCCCATAATCCCAGCCGCCCCAGTGAGCGCAATCCTTAGGTGCGAGGCGAAGCGGGCAGCCGCGCGTTGAAATCGCCTTTGCTCAGCAGTCTAATCAGGCAGACTGCTGCCGCTCCGCCCCGCGCCGGCTCCGGTAAACCGTCGACTGCCCGTCGCTGAACGCCCTGAGATCGAACCCCGCCGACGTGGTGATCCCGGCGAGCCGGTCGTTCACCGTGCCAGCGAAATAGAGATTCGACTCGAGGACACTTCTCGCCGTGTCCCAGCTGCGAAAGATCACCGCCACCGACCGGCGCGAGCTGATGATCGGAACCTTGAGCTCGAGCTGCGGTCCGCCGTGGCCCAGGCTCTCCTCGATGTAGGGGCGGCCACCAGGAACAGGATTCGGCAGCGCGCGCGCGAAGTAGGCCTGGATCGCCTCCATCGCCGCGCGATCCTCGCGGCGCAGCATCCAGGGAGTGGGAGGGGCGCCGCTGGCAATGCTTCGCTCGACCGTGCTCATTGGCAGTATCGAGCGGCTGGGCTTCCTTTCGCCGGAGTCGGGCTGCGACTTACGGGTTGTATCCGGATTGTCGGTGCGCTTGCGGCGAGGGCGCAGGATCAGAAGTCCGAGCAGAACGGTCGCCAGGCCTGCTGCCGCAAAAAGAATCAACATGTTGACGCCCAGGTAGGAATTTGATCCGTTACGAGCTCCAGTTATGGACGACTGGATACCGCCGGGGGCATCATTGGCTGGTCATCAACCCGGTCACTTTGGTCACCCAGACATCGCTCTGAAAGTCGCTCAAGGTGAAATACAGCCAGCCCCCGTACTCGGCGATTCCGTTTGAGGCATTGCTGTGCGGCCGGGCCGCTTCATCGAAACGAAGGACTTCACGAACCGCTCCATTAGACAGGTTCAATCCGACGACGACCCCTGAACGGGCCCCGGTATAGTTGAGGAAATATGTTTCACGCGCATCGCTCGAGAGCACTCCAGCGGCGCTTCCGGAAGGGAACAATTCATCCCTGACCGCCCCGCTAATTTTTCGGGGCGCTCCGCCAATGATTGGCTGAGCGACGTATCTCATCGATGAGTCAATGCCGATCAACGAAGTTCCGTTGTCGGCCCATGACGGGGTTAACGAGAATCCACGGAAGGCCACGTTCACGGGTGCACTCCACGCGCCTTGTGTTTCTCGAGTGGATACCTGAATCGTCTGGTTCCGCCAGCGCGAGACGCTCGAGGACGCATTCTGCACAACCCATGCGATGCTCTTTCCGTCACGAGACCAGCTGGCATTGCGCTCATCCGGTGCAGCCCCGGGAGAAACCTGTACTGGCTTGCCGCCGCCGGTCCTTATTACGAAGATTCGCCTGAGTCCGTTAACGATCGTGTGATAGGCCACTTCCTTGCCATCGGGCGAAAACATCGGCTTGAACGACGGATTCGATCCATGGGTTAGTTGCTGAACGCCGCCGCCATCGAGAGGCATGCGAAAGATCTGCATTACACCCGCGCGGTCAGAATCAAAAACCAGCCAGCGTCCATCGCGCGAAACGTCGAGGCCTTCGGTTGTCTGGCGTTCATTCGCCACAGGAAGCGCACCTCGCGTAGAGATCCACCTGGTTTTTGAAACTTGGGCTTTCCAGATGTTCGTCTGATACGTGGCGATTGAATACGCTAGCTGGCTGCCATCCGCAGAGAGAGAAATCAGCGACGGGTTCAGTCCGGTGGTGACTCGCACCGGAGTGCCGTCAGACTTGCCGTCACGTCTGACGTTGATCTGATAGACGTCACGAACTCCGCCGAGTGCGGAAACCATGAGCAGGCGCCGGCTGTCGGGTGCCCATGTTGGACTCGTGTTGATTCCATCGAACGAAGTGAGAGCCGCCGGCGTGCCGCCATCAGCGGGGACCAGCCAGATTCTGCTTGCGGCGATGTTGTAGTTTCGGAAATAGACACTGTTGCCGGACACGAATGCGATCCATTTCCCATCCGGAGACCATGTCGGAGAATGGGGATCCTCGACTCGAGCTACGAATCGCGGAGTCTCGGTGTTCAAGCCGCCGACAAACAAGGAGTCAGCGACGAAGTAGGCGATCTGTCGCCCGTCAGGCGACCAGCATCCAAAGTTGGCGCGCGCGTCGACGACAATCCCCTCACCACCGAGAGCGGGACGGACCTCGAGACCCTGGGGACCTGACACGAGCAGCCGATCCCCATCTGGCGACCAGGCAGTCGGCCTTAGTGCTCCGGCTATCTGAACCGCGTCACCACCATCAGTTCGCCGGAACTCGACATGAGCTGAACTGTCCGACGGGCCGAACGCGAGGTACGCCACAGACTTCCCATCCGGAGCGATGGCCGGCGACTCCTCCATTCCGGCGAGACGGGTGAGCTGAGCGCTGGATGTCAGCACAGCCGTCGCGGGCGGACGATCGAGCAGCCACATCGCGGCCGCAGTCAAAACGGCGAGCCCGACACCGGCAAAGGCGATGCGCCTCCCCTTTAACCGAGCGCCTTTGAACCCCGCTGTCCCCACCGGCTTTCCCGCGATCCTCTCATCGCCCGGCGTCATGACGGCGTTGAGTCGCGCAAGCAGCACGCCGGCGTTCTCGGGTCGTTCTTCCGGATTCTTCGCGAGGCTCTGCATCACCAGCCTGGCCACATCACCAGGAATTTCCGGGTTGCGCTCGCCGAGCGGACGAGGTTGCTCAGCGATATGCGCCGCAATAAGCTGCGCCGTTCCCGTCTTTCCCGCAAAAGGATGTGTACCGGCGAGCAGCTCGTACGCGACCACACCCCACGAGTATAAATCCGATAGGGTGCTGACACTTTCGCCCACTGCCTGCTCCGGCGCCATGTAGGCCGGAGTGCCGATGCTGCTTCCCGCTTGTGTCAGCGTGCCGTCCTCACTGCGCGGAGCGTGGAGCTCGTTCGTGCGCGCGGCACTGACCGCTTTCGCGATCCCGAAGTCCGTCACGACAGCGGTGCCGCCGGAGAGCAGAATATTATCGGGCTTGATGTCACGATGAATCACACCTTCGGCGTGCGCGTACGCGAGAGCCCGCGCAACGTCGCGCAACACGTTGATTCGGTCTGCCATTGGAAGCGAGGTTCCGCCCGATATCAGCGTGCGGAGCGGCTCGCCTTTCACGAAAGGCATGGTGTAGTACGGCATGCCCTCGGACGTGCCAGCGGCCAGCACGGGTACGATGTTGGCCTGCTGCAGACGCGCGGCAGTTGCGATCTCGCGAGCAAATCGCTCAGCGCTGACACCGGCTGTTAGCTCCGGGGCGAGCACCTTTACGACAACTTCGCGTCCCAACGCGGTCTCTCGCGCGACGAACACGCGTGACATTCCGCCTCCGCCAAGCTCCCGGTCGAACGTGTAGGCTGTGCCCAGCGACCTCTGCATCTGAACGAGAAGATTGTCACTCAATTTGGTAAGTCACGTCGGATGCTACAGTATGGGCGGAGCCGAGGGCAGCCTGGAGGTCTTCGCGAATCGTCATAGTGCTGCTCTAAGGTAGCTAAGTTGAATCTGCCGGGCGCGAGTCTTCCCGGGCCTCGCGCTACCGCATCAGGTACAACACGGCCATCACGATAGCGACCCCCGTGGATACGCCAGCAATCGTCCACGGCACCCATCGCGGCGCGTTGGCAAGCGATTCGACGACCAGCCCGCCGCCGTGGTGTCGCGGTGCAATCGTGACGCTCAAGGCTTTCACGAT
>JAYUWU010000067.1:0-42582 GCA_043753365.1 Gemmatimonadaceae bacterium
TCAAGATCGATGGCGAACCCGCGATCGCGACGATGCTCTCGAGAGGCACGGCATCGCTCCTCGACATTCAGGAAGAATGGCTTTGCAAAAAGGATGGGACAGTCGGTGCGCAGGCAGAGCGTCAGCGGCGTCAACTCGCGTGCACGCGAGACAATCGCGAATGGCACTCAGACAATCTTCGCGGGAAGATCGACCGTCTTCAGTATCCACTTCATTTCATCGACTTCGAGGCGTGCCGCCTCGCACTTCCATATCACGCGCGGATGCGCCCTTACGGTCAGGTGGCGTTTCAGTGGAGCTGCCACACCGTGGAATCGCCCGGTGCCCAACCAGTTCACAGCGAGTGGCTGAACCGAAAGACCGAATGGCCAAACCATGAATTCGTCCTCTCACTGCGCGAGCAGATCGGCGACACTGGGAGCGTCGTGGCCTGGTCGCCGTTCGAGAAGAGTGCCCTGAAGGCGATCGATGTCGAGAAGTCTAGGTTCGATGTTGACGATCCCGAACTCAGCGCATGGATCGCGGAGGTAGTCAGCGAAGAGCGACGGATGGTGGACATCTGCAAGTGGGCGACGAACGACTACTACCACCCGCGCATGCGTGGCCGAACATCTATCAAGTGGGTGATGGATGCACTCTGGAAGTCAGATCCCGAGATGCGCCTTCAGTTCACTCGATGGACTGGCTACCCGGGCGTTGAGAATCAGGATCCTTACAACGCGCTTCCGTCCGTCACAATCGACGGCCTCCCTCAGGACGTACGCGAAGGAACGGGTGCCATCCGCGCCTACGAGGCGATGATGTACGGAGTCGAGGACGCGGTCTCCAAGGATTCATGGGCGCAGCTGCTCAGACAGTACTGCCAGCTCGATACGCTAAGCATGGTGTTGATCTTCGAGCACTGGCGCCGGCTAACAAGTGCGGGCGAGCATTGACGCTATAACGTCATAACGTTACATTTCCATTTATGGCCGGCACCAAACGATCTACGATTTATCTCGAGGAACCGCTTCATAAAGCCCTTCGTGTCAAAGCCGCGGAGACCGACACGAGTATTTCCGACCTGGTCAACACTGCCGTACGCCTGGCACTTGCTGAAGATGCAGAAGACCTGAAGAGCTTTCGCGACCGTGCCAGGGAGCCGCGAATGTCGTTTGAGGACCTGGTCCGCGACATGAAGCGGCGTGGCACTCTATAACATCCTCATCACGAAGAGTGCAGCGAAAGAGCTCGAGGCGATTCCTCAAAAAGACCGTCGCCGTATCATCGAGCGCATTCGCGGACTCTCGAGTGAGCCGCGCCCATTCGGCGTCGAGAAGCTAAGCGGCGACGACAAGTACCGCATTCGTCAGGGAAACTTTCGGATCCTGTACGAAATCCTCGACCGCGATCTCGTAGTCACAGTTATTCGAATCGGAGATCGGCGCGATGTCTACCGGCGTTGAGCGCGCCGCGAATGAAGTGCGGCCAATGAAGGCAATGCTGCAACGACATTGCTAATATGCCAGCCATGACGCAGAATAAAACTCACCGCGTCCCCGCAGCCACGGCTCCCTTCCTATTTCGAGGTGCCTCATGCGCATCACCCGACTCGCTACCATCACACTGCTCGCCGCCATCGCCGCCTCCTGCCGCGACGCCGCGCCGACCTCGCCCTCCGCGCCGGAGCTCCCTCTCACCGCACGCGTCCACAACGGCGGGCCGGCGAGCATCACAATCCCGGCGCCCAACGGCTTCGCGTCGACGGTGCTGGCCCGCGGCAACTTCCTGGACGCGATCGACGCCACCTTCCGCATCAAGGCGGACAAAGCGACGAAGGTCGTGCACGTGAACGATCCGACGCAGATGGTCATGGCCAGGATCACGATCCAGCCGGGAGGAGCCCTCCCCTGGCACACGCACCCCGGGCCGGCGCTCGTCACGGTGGTCGCGGGCGAGCTCACGCTCGTCGACGGCGACGACTGCGCCGTACGTAGCTACGGCGTGGGCGCGGCTTTCATGGACCCGGGCCAGGGGCATGTGCACGTCGGGCTCAACGCCGGTAACATCGAGATGGCGTTGTACGTGACGTACCTCGACGTGCCAATCGGAGGGTCGCCGCTGATGATCGCCGCGACCCCGCCGAGCTGCTAAGACGACGACAAACCGACGCCGCGTTGCAGGCGGCGTCGGGTTTGTTGCCCTTACGAAACCGGGATAATTCGCGGAGTGCTATCCCTTTATGTGCTGCCCCGTGACGCGACGCTGACGCTCACACGATGCAGCGCAACGAGGTCTTCGTGCTTCATCGCGCCGCCGATGTAACCGCCTGCAACGGCAAACGCGATCGGAATGTGTCGCGATGTGAACCACCCGAACACCAGCTCCTCCCTCTCACGCAACATCGACGCGTCGATGCCCCGCAATCCACCAATCTCGCAACGTTCGTCCGGATCCATCCCGGAATTGTACAGGCAGATGCCCGGCTTCCACCCACTGCTGTCGAGCTCGGAAAGCCGGCTCTCGATAGTGCTGAGATACGCTCCGGCAGACCCCACCATGTCGAGTGTGTTCGATCCTGACGGCTGATAATGATCGAACATGTGAACCGAGACGTCCATCTGCCTGATCCGCGCATCGTCCCGGATCAGCGAGTGAGAGCCACCGCCACAGTGTGCGTCGAAATCCAGAATCAGCACTGACTCCGCCCCCGCTGACAGTGCGGCGTTCGCCGCCAGCACCAGTCCATTGAACGTGCAGAATCCGTCACCCGCATCGTGTCGCGCATGATGGAGCCCGCCGGACAATGACCCTGCAATTCCGTCGGTCATCGCCTGAAGCCCTGCGGCGACGAGCCCTCCGGTCGACGCTGTCACTGACTGCCACATCCCAGGATCCCAAGTGAACCACTGACTCTCGGCAACACTGCGTGGCTCACCAGTCTGCACCGCGGTCACATACGCCGCATCGTGAAGCGCCGCGACCTCATCGAACGTGACCGGTCGGGGCGCGACGATTTCCATGCCTTCGATCGGATCCGCGACAAGCGACTCAG
Organism: Gemmatimonadaceae bacterium; assembly: GCA_043753365.1. Lineage (GTDB taxonomy): Bacteria > Gemmatimonadota > Gemmatimonadetes > Gemmatimonadales > Gemmatimonadaceae > UBA4720. Next base: position 3,035 of record JAYUWU010000067.1, read on the forward strand.
CAATCCATCCTGACTTCCGCGTGGCGTCGAACGATTCGGCTGCCGCAACATAATCGGGCGAGTAAAAGAGTTTCATGATCGTCGCGCCTCGAGTCCGTCCAGCACGATCCCCATTACCTGTCGCGCGTGCGCCATCCGATCGATTCGCGCGCCGAGCCCCTCGTCGATGAACTGTCTCGCGAGTCCGTGCGCTGCCGCTGTCGCGGCGCGTGCGAGATCGTCAGCCTTACCGGCGCGGAACGCACCTTCGGCCTGGCCATCCCGCACCATGTCTACGAACACACCAAACCCCTTCGCCTTGAGTTGAGACAGGTTGGTGAAGTCATCCAAACCTTTCCGGGAGCGCGGAAGATTATTCAGCCGCTCGGCCAGCTCGGGAGCGTACATCGTGCGGTAAAGACCACGGCGCTCGAGCGCGAACTCGACGTATGCGAGGCAGGCTGCAAGCAGCTTTTCAGAGTGCTTCCGCCGTGCGCGTACCGCTGCCTCGATGCTCTCGTACATCTGCTCGAACCCGGCTGCCGCGACGGCCGCGGCTAACGCCAGCCTGTCGGGGAAGTAGTGAGCCGGCGCGGCATGGCTCACCCCTACCCCGCGCGCCACCTCCCGCGCCGACAGGCCAGCAATGCCAAGTGGCTCTACCTGCCGCAAAGCCTCTTCGACGAGATCGCCGCGAAGCTGCTCCCCCCAGTGGTACGGCTTTTCTCTCGGTGCCATCGTTTGCTCCTTGAGGACGAGGAGAACTGTAGCGCAACCCGACCATCTTGACATCGACAAGATTAACGGCTAGACTCCATCTTGTCAATGCCTAGATAAACCGAGACTGTCAGACCCCTGTTGCACATTGAAGCTTCGACAGAACGTCCCGGAGGACGAATGACCGCGCTGAAAGACGTCACACCCCGTGTTCGCGTAGGACCCGGAATCGAACGCCATAACCTGACCATCTTCCCGCTCTTCGCCGAAGACGCGGTCAATCCCGCACAATACCTCCCCATTGGCAGCGCACTCCGCGCCGGCTCAGCGAGGATCACTGAAGTTTCAGAAGGCGGCGATGTCCCGACCCTCGCGCTCGAGAACCTCGCCGACATCCCCGTCCTCATCATCGACGGTGAAGAGTTGCTCGGCGCCCGCCAGAATCGCATCTCCAACCTGACCGTTCTCGCGCCAGGGAAGCAAACGCTTCCCCTCCCCGTCTCCTGTGTGGAACGCGGCCGGTGGAGCTATAAGTCACGCGAGTTCGCCGAGTCACCTGACATCATGTTCAGCGTAGGGCGGGGGAAGAAGGCACGCGCCGTGTCGCGCAACATCGAGATGCGCGGCTCACGCATGAGCGACCAGGGCTCGGTATGGGAAGACATCGACGAGCTCTCCTCCAAGCTCGGCTACGCATCACCGACTTCCGCGATGCAGGACGTCTACAAAAACAGGCGCACGTCGATCGAGGAATATGTCAACGACGTGAGCGTCGCTGATGGACAGGTGGGTGCGATCTTCGCGATCAACGGCGCGGCTGCTGGAATGGAGCTGTTCGACTCGACCGATACGCTGCGTACATATCTCCCGAAAATTCTCCGCAGCTACGCACTGGACGCGCTCGCGAACCAGACTGCTTCACCTGTAAAGGCCGAGGATGCGGAGGCGGCGCGGCTCCTCGACTCGATCCTCGCGCTCGATGCCAAATCGTTCCGAGCCATCGGACTCGGCGAAGACCTGCGCCTCGATTCGCCAGAGATCACCGGGGGAGCGCTTACGCAGAACGGTCGCGTGATTCACCTCGCCGCTTTCCAGACCGCTCCGCCTCGAAAGCAGAACGGTACTAGCGACGATCTCGATTCGACGCGCCCGCTTGTCGTGAGTAAAGGACACATGCTGATCCGCGGCGGTCGCGGTAGGCTCGGACTCCTCGACACTGGATCGCCGGTGAGCATCGGACGCGGTCAGCAGTACCGGATTGCCAACCAGGTCTGGAATCCTTCCACGACTATGCACGCAGTGCTCGACACCGCAGGAACGCATCTCGGCCGGCCTGTCGAGTGGTTGTTCGGTCACGACTTCTTTGCCGCGAACCGCGTGCTGATCGACTGGCCCGCGAGACAGGTACATCTGCTCGACAGAAATCATCCGGAGCAGGAAGGTATTTCAATCCCGATCGAGCTCGTAATGGGTGTGCCCGTCGTTACGGGCCGGTCGAGACGTGGAATCGTTCGGGCGGTAATCGACAGCGGTGCGTCGATCTCATATGTGCCAGCAGCGCTTGTCGAGGGACTTACGCCAGTTGGCAGGAAGAAGGACTTCTATCCCGGGTTCGGGGAATTCGAGACAGACGTGTGGCGCGTTCGCGCGCAGATCGGCGGGCGCAGGCTTACGATCAAGGCGGGCATGCTCCCTCCGACTCTTCAGATGATGTTCGGTCTTCTCCTCAGACCGGACGGATGGATCGTCGGGAGCGACTTCTTCCGCGGAAGGAAGATCGAGATCGATTACGCGCGCCAGAGATTCATCGACATTGTGAGCTGACTGGGCGGGACCTGAGAAGCTTTCCTTGACGCCGGGGGACAGCACCATACTTTTGCGCGCCAGAGCTACACGTTCCGCAACTTCACCGAGTACTTCGCGGACGTTTGCCATTTCTTCCGGTGCCTCAAGATGCTCCCACATCCGCGTCCTGCCCACACAGCTTTTCTCGGCGCCGGAATCATGCTGGTGGGCGCCTGCGCTAATCCGCCGCGAACGGCTGAAACGCTGCCGGGCTGGACGTACGATTCGCTGATGGTGTTTCCGTCGAGCCGGGGCCTTTCCAAACCCGAGGATGGTGTCTTTCTGCCCGGCGGCAGACTGCTCGTCACCGACCAGGTCAGCGGACTTCGACTGATCGACCCCGACGGGACCAGCAAGCCGTTCGGAAACTTGGCCGCCACCGGTTACGTCCACAATCCGCCGGCACGAGAAGGCGGAGCGAACGGGATTTCGCTGGAGCCGGATGGGGCTCACGCTCTCGTGACCGACATAGCGCTCGGTCGGATATACCGCGTGAACTTGAATACCGGCGCAACCGAGCAGGTCTACCAGCATCGCTACGGCATCAACTCGGCCGTGCGCGATTCGCGCGGGTCGATCTGGTTCACCCAGAGCGCTCACAACACTGCGGAAACCGGAATGGGCGCGATGTGGGCCGCAGTCGATGCAGGGACGCCTCAGGGAGCGTTGCTCCGATTGGCGATGACGAATGGCCGGCTGGCCTCGCAGGCAGAGACACTTGTCGATTCGCTGCGCTTTGCAAACGGAATCGTAGTTGATGGGAAGAATGGCCATCTCTACGTGTCAGAGATGATGGCGAACCGCGTCCTGCGTTACCGCGTGGATCTTGCAACCGGAGCGTTGAGTGAGCGAGCGGTTATCCTCGAGGGCCACGCAATCGACAACCTCGAGCTCGACGACAGCGGCAATCTCTGGATGGTCACCCCGTTGAGCAATGAAGTTATCGTGTTGAACATCGCCACCGGCAAAACGCACAGCGCTTTCAAGTCACAGACTGCGGCTCAGGCGGAGCGCATCGCGGAATTCGGCCGGCGCGGACAGAGAGGCGAGCCGCGGCTGGAGTTGCTGGCGCCGGACGCGTGGGCGCCGCTTCCGGGGTTCATCACCGGGCTGATACTGACCCCCGGACGTGGGCCAGTTTATCTCACCGGGCTGGGCGACGCTCTGATTCGCCTCGATCGTTAAGCCACGACACCCGGCAGCTAGTGTGATTCAGGGATTCGTTCAGCGACCTGCAGTCCGGGAAGGAGCCAGCCGGTTGTCCTCGGCCGCCTGCGTACGTTCCGCCGGCGTCACGCAAACAACATCCCCCGCCAACGCCTCTCGCCAGACATAACCTGACACGCAGGCACCAGAGGAATTTGCGCGCCGAGCTGCCGCGGCCGCGTTCTGCTGTGCGGTTAACGCGCGGGATGCGGGAGTGACACAGGCGAAATCCCGCGCCGTCGCACCACGCCACACAAAGCCGGCGTTGCAAGGCACACCGGTGGGTTGTGCAGTACCGATCCCTCTTCCCACGACCGTTCCCACTGTTGGGCCGCCCATCCGGACCGGAGCTGCTTGAAGCACCTGCTTGGTCGCTTCAACAAATCGGATGTAGCTGACGGGCGAGGCGCCGCCACGATTGGTGCGCACAGTGAGAGTGAGCTCACCCGGTGAGGTGAGTCGATACACAGGCGGCACCGACACCTGAATCCGTGATCCGTCAATTCTCTCCGGGGCGACGACGTTGTCGCCACGAAACACCACAACTACCGACTCATCTATCCCGCTGGCGTTGATGGAGAAACGGTAAGCTTCCGCGTCTCCGCCAATCGGAAACGTGTTGTTCGACAGCGAGACGATCGCAGGCGCTGCACCGGGAGTCACGACCGGCACGCGGAGTACGTTTGACCAGTCCGTCGGCGGGTTCGCGTTACCTGGATTTGTCTCCGCGGCCAACGCGAGTCCCTGGAATACTCTCAACTCGATGAAGCCATCGCGCCTCACGTAGTCGCCCCCGATCTCGAGCGTCTGCGAGTTGCTCGACCACCCGACGGGAAGGCAGATCGCGGCTGACGTCAGGTTTGCCCCAATGCACGACTGCCACGCACCATCGTCGCGCCGGATTTGCCAGTGCATGTACTGCTCCCGGTCGGGATGGGCCTCGTTCTCGAAGCCGGTACCGCGGATCGTGATCTGCCGCGGACTTCCGCTGCTGCTCACCTCGAGCCGGAATGGCTCGGCGATGCTGAGCGTCGACGCTGCGACTGGTTCACGCAGCCCTTCCGTGGAAGCGACTCCGCCGAAGCCGATCGCCAGTGCCGACGCGAGCGCGATGTGTGTTCCGACAATGACAATAAAAGGCCGAGCAAGCATTACCAGCACCCCTTTGTACGGTGTTTAGTCGTGCAACATATGGCTCGTGAATGGGAGAGGCCAGATATTCAGCCGTGGTCAGATCCGGTTGAGCGCGGCCCGCACGAGACCTTCCCACCGCTCGCGCGCAGGTTCGTTCAGCCCGCTGACCTGGAATTCGAGAGCAACATCACCTTTGCGCACGTATGACATGATGCGGCGGCTGAAGTATGCCTCATCCCCCAGACCCTTGACCGCCTGCAGCCCCATCACCCCTGCGACGATCTCGTCCTGGCTTCCGCCGCTGACATCGGTTGCGATTCCCGCGGCGCGCCGGGCGATTTCCAGCTGCTCCTCTCCGCCCGTCCAGTACGCCTTTAGCACAAAAGTCTGAAAGCCCCCGCCGGCGTCGGAGCTGTATGCACACTCAGACTGTTCGGGTGACATAGTGCCTGGTTCCGATGTCACGGAAAAGCCAAGGATCGAATCGGTTTCCTGCTTCGTGATCAGCGCACAGGCATCACGACTCTCGCCAGCGGCGGCCTGATTGGAGGCGGTAGCCTCGTTGTCATCGGTCGTGTCGGTGTCGGACTTGGTGCAAGCGATGGCAAGCAGCGCGACAAGAGCAAAGCGAAGCATCAGCAGATCCTGTGGATGGGAGTTCGATTGACAGTCCGTTTAAGGTAACCTTGTCGCCGTCCCTATGGTCTGATATATGATAACGTTATATGTTATCATATGCGAACGATAATCGACATCCCGGACAGCCTCCTTAAGCAGATCGATGCCACGGCCAGGCACGACAAGGTCTCGCGGGCAGAGGCAGTCCGCCGGGCAATGGCGGAATACCTCGAGAGGCGCAGGGTTTCACGTCCGGATGCCGCATTCGGGATATGGAAATCGAAGAAGGTTGACCCGCTCGCATATGAGGACTCGGTACGCGACGAGTGGCGAAAATGAAGGCGGTCGTCGACACGAACATCCTCATCGATTACCTGAACGGATCGAACAAGGCCAGGCGCGAGCTCGATTCATTTGACGAGATCTATATAAGTCTCATCACGTGGATGGAAATTCTCGTCGGTGTCGCGGAAGAGGCCGAAGAATCAGAGATCCGGGAATTTTTGCGCCGCTTCCACGTACACCCCGTGGACGAAGGTGTCGCTGAACGAGCAGTGGGAATTCGAAGGACTCAGAACCTCCGCCTGCCCGACGCCATCATCTGGGCCACGGCCCAGCAGCTCGGCATCCTCCTCGTCACCCGCAACACGAGAGATTTTCCGGCAAAGCATCCCGGAATCCGGGTTCCCTACCGGATCTGAACTTTTGTCGAGCCTGGAAACAGGCGCCTCCTTGGTGGTTTGACGGGCGTTTGACGCCCGACTGTCAGAATGGTGGGTTACGGTACTCAAACCCAAACCATCATGGAGTGTTTCGTGAAAGGATTCAAAATCGCCGCCGCCATTGCCGCCGCACTCGCCACTACCGCCTGCTCCGAATCGCTTCCCACGGAAGCGACTTCGTCTCTGACCCCGTCCTATGCCGCAAACCCGCGCGGAGCGGAGTCGGGCAACAAGCTCCAGTGTTTTCAGGGCGAGGGTGACGGTTACGGCAACAACGGAACCTGCACGCTGATCTCGGGCGGCGGTCTCCTCGATACCAATGACGGCGACACCGATCCATACAACAACTACGCCGGCATCTATATCCCGAGCAACCTGGGCGGAAAGCTCCTCGGCGACGTCAACCGCCTTTCCTTCGACTACGACGGATCCGGGGCCGCCGGTGGCTCACCTCGCATCAGCCTTCCGATCGACGAGAATGGCAACGGTGATACCGAAGCGTACGCCTATATCGACACAATGGGCTGCAACAGTGGTGACGCAAATGCGGGGACGCTCGATGCCATCAACGATCCTACCTGCACCATCTGGTACAACAACGTCAGCTATGCCAACTGGTCGGCGTTCGCCACCGCAAATCCGACGTATCGCATCGCCTCGGATGCGGTGACGTTCATAATCGTCGACGCACCAGGCACATTCGAAATCACTAACGTCCAGCTCGGAAAGGCGGCCGCGAAGTCGCGTCCGTAGTCCCTAACGACGGGCAAAGCAGGGCACGCAAATGAAACGTGCCCTGCCTTGCTCCACCCTACCCCCAACGATCGAAGCACGTCGATCCGGAGCGGGGCCTGCGAACTCTTCGCCAGACGATTCTCCAGCTCCGCCGCTCGCTTGGCGACGATGCAATCGTCAGCACCGGCCGCGATCTCTCACTCTCACTCCCACTTGAGTTCGATCGCGATGAATTTCTGGCTGCCGTAGCGCAACGGGATGCCGAGACGGCGATCACCATCTATAAAGGCCCGTTCCTCGCCGACTTCGGGGTGCCGGGCGGTGCGGAGTTCGAGCACTGGGCCGATCGCGAGCGGGACCGACTGCAATCTGCATACGTGAGCTCCGCCGAATCGGTAATCCGGTCACACCTCGACCGCGCGCAACACGAACGCGCAATCGTCGAAGCGCGGCGACTCCGTGACTTCGACCCCGAGCGCGAATCGAGCTGGAGACTCCTGCTCGAAGCGCGCGGCTCATCGGGCGACCACGTCTCGACTGTGGTCGAGGCCGAAGCACTCGAGCATTTCCTTGCATCCGACAATCGCGATCCAGAATCGCTCACGCGTTCCGCGATCAGCCGGGCTAAGAAGGTTCGTGCCGCGGCTCCTGCCGAAGAAACATCGAGTTCGCGTCTGGTCGCCGATCTCACCGGACGCGACCGGGAGTTCGCCCGACTGACATCCTCATGGGCGAACGTAAAATCAGGACACTTCCGGCACATCCACGTCTCCGCTCCGCCTGGACTCGGCAAAACACGCCTGCTCCATGACGTATTCACACGTCTCCGCGCCTCAGGCGCGCGCGCAATCTGGATAGGCGCCTTTGCCGGCGAGAGACACCTGGCTTATGCCCTTGCAAGCGACGTTGCTTGGAGAATCGGACAGCTATCCGGAGCAAGCGGAATTTCTACAGCTGCCGCAAGCTCACTCATCGCGCTCAACCCGAAGCTATCGTCAAGCTTTGCCGCATCGACGGATCGGTCGGATGGCGAGGAAGCATTGCGCCGGAGAGTTCATGCGGTAACCGAGTTATTCGAGGCGGTCGCTGATGAAATGCCGATCGCACTATTCATCGATGACACGCACTGGGCAGATCCGACGAGCCGCCAACTGCTGAAAAGCGCGTTCTCGCGCATCGGAGACTGCCGCATCCTGCTCGTCACGAGCTCACGCAAAGTTCCCGACGGCGACCTGCACCTCGCGTCTACAGAGCCGGTGACGCTCGAGCCGCTGGACCGGCAGCAGGTGCGGGATCTCGTAGGAACCTTCGGCGCGTTGCCCCAGGCCGATGGGAGCGACGACTTCCTCGACGTTCTTCACGAACACACTGGCGGCTCACCGCTTCTCATTCTCGAGAACCTGCATCTCGCAATCGAGCGAGGCCTCCTTGCAATGCACGATGGCGAGTGGCACATCGATGATCCTGCACAGCTCGTCGAAAGCATCTCCCGCGGAGACGCACTCGGCCAGCGGCTCAAGAAGCTCGACATGCGGCTCTTCCGGACTCTTTTCGTTCTCGGAGTTGCGGAGGAACCCACGGCGCCGGCGATAGTCGCGGATGCATTAAAGGCGGACCGCGCCGCTGTTGATTCCGACCTCGCTACGCTCGACCAGCTCGGCCTCGCATTGTCGAGCGGCGAAGAGTGGCGATGTGCGCACGATTCGATCGGGGAAGCGGTAGTCAGGATGGTGCCGGGAATACAGCTGTCGGAGACCCACGGTCTCCTCGGCAGCGCACTTGCCCGCTCATCGACCGCTGAACTGTCCGGGCTGCGCATTGCGATCCGCCACCTGAGCGCAGGCGGCCGTCGCGCAGAAGTCGAACAGACATTTTCGCGAGCAGTTGCCATTGCCCGCTCATCCGGCGATCGACGGTCGAACACACAGCTCGCCGCGGCGATGCTTGGCGAAACCATTCCGTCCGACGCCGCCGGGCGACTGGTCACGTCACTGCCGCTCCAGCAAAGAATCGGGCTTTCGAAGCCAGGCCGCGTTGCAGCGGCATCGGCCATGATAGTCGCGGCGATTGCAGTTCCCTACGGAATGCTGCCACCGACCGCCGATCGACTCTCGATTACAACCCAACCGCTGGCAGCGAACATGCTCGTTGTGCCACCGCCAGTAGTCGAGATCCAGGATGCGAACGGCAGGCGTATTCCCGGCGCGACCGACACCGTGATCGCCAGCACTCTCGACCCGAAGCCACCGCGGAGCGCCAGCCAAGGCGAACGAACATCCGCTTCAAGGCCCCGGAAACACCTGGCATATACCATATAGTATAGTGTTCGCCTTCGACGCCGAGGGTAACGTCGAGGACTTTGTTTCCGGTACTAACTGGCGGTTTCCGGGGCCGATCTGGAACGACGGAAACGATATAGCAGACTGGACGCCCGCACAGTTGGCACAGGCGAATACACGAGGCTTGGTCGATTCCTGGTACGTCCAGATCGATAACGACACCGGCAAGCCGAGAGCCGATCCCCATCCGGTCCCGGCCACTGTCATCGATGTAGTCGTGAAATGACGACGACGCGGCTACGGCTCCCGCGCCCTCACACCGACGAACCACCCGTTGTCGTAGCGGCTGAATGCCATCGCCCTTTCCGCAGTCTTCTGGAAAATGAAACGGAATTCTGCGTACTCCGGATCCGCCCATTCCTCCCCGCCCTGGTAAAGCAATGGAATCGCTGGACTGTTCGATCCGACACGCGACAGGTGAAGCATCCCGTCACGTTCACCGATGAGAGATTGAACACCAGCATCCGCATACATGCCCGCATACACCGACGAAGCGGCCGGGCTCAGTTTGAGATCGGCCCGCCGCGCTGTTGAAATTCCGAGAACAGTCCTCGCGATTCTGCCTTCCAGGTCGATTGCCGAGACGGGGATGTCCTCGTGCTCAGTGTTCATGAGCACGACAACGATAAGTGAATCGCTCGGATAATAAGCGGCGGCTGCACGATTGCTCCGTGCAGACCCGGTATGCCCAAGCTTCGGATGAGTTCCGATCGCTCCTAAACGCAAACCAAGGCCATAGTCTGCGCGAACACCATTCGGCAGAACGGTCGGTTGTGCCATCTGCGCAAAAGTTGAAGCGCTGACCACGCGCCCGCCGACAAGCGCAGACAGAAGCCTGGCAAGGTCCGCCGCGCTCGAATACATCCCTCCCGCCGAGTAGATGCCGGGAAGGTCCCATGCGCTGTCGCGCGTGAATTTCGTTCCGTTCAGGTAGTAATTCTGCGTGACATCGACGCCCTGCAACCGCGCGTGCTCGATAAAAGTCGCCGTGAGCCCGGCCGGCTCGGTAATCTCACGGCGAATGAATTCATGGTACGGCATACCGGAGACCTTCTCGATGGCATAGCCGAGCAGGTGGAATCCGGTGTTGTTGTACATCCACTGGATTCCGCCGGGTTTCGCCGGTGTTTCCTTCAGAAAGTCGAGCACGAATTCGGACGTGATCGGTATCTGTTGTGTCATCCACTGCTGAATCGCGCGGGGCTCATGATCGGGCAGGCCCGAGGTATGGTTGAGCATCTGGCGTATCGTTACGGGGGGAGCGGCGATGTCGGGTCGGTACATGGAGAGTGGAGCATCCAGTTCGATGCGCCCCTGCTCCACCAGCTTCATGGTTGCGATTGCGGTGAACGTTTTCGTTATGGAGCCGATCCGGAATGCTGTCGTGTCGGACATCTGTCGACGGGTGCTCACATCGGCGATACCATACCCTCGGCTCACCAGCGTCTTCGATCCATGCTTCACGACGATCGAAATGCCGGCGACGGGGATTGCCCGGATCACGCTGTCGGCAAACCTGTCGATCTCCGCGACTATTGCCGAATCGTTTTTCGTCAAGGGGATGGCTTCGGTATCCACAGCCGGAGGTGAAATGCAGGCTGTGGTCATGGCCAGGAGAATTGCGATTGCGTGGGGCGTCATCATAAGTCTCAGAATCCAGTTGGAGTCCGTGGAGGTGGTTCCTGGGATGTGCCGAATTCAGAGTCCTGCAGTAGCTGCTGCCTGCTCTCTGTCGCCTGCCGGTTGCAGTCAGCCCCAGCGCGACAGGACGACTTCACCTCTGTCGTTTACCGGACTTCAGGTTACGAACGTCAACATCGTCCTGCTTTCTTCCAGTAGCTGATTTGTTAGCAATTAATTCTGCCCTCCCTATCACCTTCATGCGCTGCCCCCAGAGGACCGCCTGCGACGCGCCTCTCCACACCTGCTGGAAGGTCACGCCGTCGATTCCATTCAGCAAATCAATTCGATAGGGCGACTTGCCGAACTGCGTCACGATATCCGGTGTCATGAGCGCGACCTCGTCAATTACAACGGATGGCGCTCCGAACTCCTCAAGAGCAGCACATAGTCGACGGACGTTCGCACGAGTCGGCCGGTACAGGAAGTCGATGTCGCCGGTGGCTCGCACAACCCCATGGAATGCGAGGGCATAACCACCTACCAGCACGCAGTCCACTTTGTGCGTGTCGAGGCAGGCGATGAAGTCGAGGAAATCAGCGTACAAGACGTCGTTGCTATCACCCAGCACGTTCCCCACCTACCGCTTCGTCAACGCTTTCGACACTGAGAATGCCTGCATCGAAACCCGCGAGGCCGCGGACAATCGGCCGACGCTGGATCGATGGGGATTCAGCGGGTCAGCCTCCCTCCTGAGCGGGACATGCCGGCCGGTCCAGGTGCGCCGCCGCAGCGAGGCCCGCGCAGCCCGTTGAATTGCGGCGCTATTCGCATCCCCGATTCCCGCTGTAGTACCATCGGGGGCGTTCGCGGAAATCGTGACACCAACCAGGTTCAGCAACCTCAGAGTGGACTCGAGGCTCACGTTGGGCCGCTGCCCACGCTCGACCTCGGCAACAAGCCGAGTGCTGACATCTCCGCGCCTTGCGAGCTCTTCCCTGCTTAGCCCCATCTGCTTTCGGGCAAGCTTCAGAAGTCCACCAAGAGTGGCCGACAACATTGGTTCTCCGTGTGTGTGGAAACTCCCAAGATAGTCCTGTGAGCGAGGCGAAACAACCCCCTTTATGTGCTAGCCCTTTATGTGCTGTTTACGGCGGACGCAACCGAATCCAACGCTCGTTTCGGGACTTCGGACCGTGACTACATGCTCGCACTCACCTGATAAGCCGTCTTAATGGGGTCATCGCTTCGTTTTTTGCGCGAGTTCAGTAAACCAGTTTTCAACCTGAATGACTTCCGCTGCCTTCCCACCCAGGTCGCGGATCATCACAAAGCGTCGCCCGTCAGGCGACACATCATACTGCTGCCGGTTCCTCGCGCTGCGGTACGGCGCCACTGAAAACAACACCTTCGGAATACCCGGTGTGAATGCGGAACCCGGGGGCACATCCACTGCTACAAGATTGCCGCCGCTCTTGAAGAAAATCTCCCGCCCGTCGCGGGACCACCTCGGCTCCGCGCCGCCGTTGCTCGACACCAGATGAACCGAAGCTATGTCCGGAAACGACGCTACATACACCTCCCTCCGCCCGGAGCTGTTACCCTCGAAGGCGAGCCAGCGTGCGTCGGGAGAGAGGGCAACATGGAGAGTGTTGTCAGGCCCGGTGAGCAGCGGAATCAGCGCCGAATCACCGTCCAGCCGCCGGGCTCGAATGTTCGTGTCGTTAGCGATCTCATCGGCGCGAATGATCAGCCATTTCTCATCCTTCGAGACCTCGGCCTCCCAGACCCCGAAATCATGGGCAAGGAGCTGGCGCGTCGGTGCGCTGCCATCTACGGGTATACGGTGAACAGTTGGGACATCCGAGTTAGCGCCATCTCCTCCTCCGCTACGTATGTATGTGATCGACCGGCTATCCGCGCTCCAGACCGGCCTCCAGTTCATCGTGCCGGTATTCGTAAGACGCTGCCGGGTTCCATTGCTGCGCCTGATCCACAGGTGAGTCGGCCCGTTACGGACGCTCACCGCGACGCTGCTTCCGTCCGGAGACACGGCCGGATAGTCGAACACTTCCTGCCATCCCGGAGCGAGTAGCTCGACGGTTCCGTCGCGAGACACCCAGACAAGCTCGGCCAGGGATGCGCCGTCCCTGGTCATTGAATAGAGGGCAGTGCCCGATGCCGAGAGCGTGAAACTCGCAGGCTCGACTCCCTCTATGATCGGAATGGCCCCTGGCTTTACTTCCAGCTTTCGCGCATCGAATCCGACAGCATACAGCCCGCCATCACGACTGGTGTACACGATGTGACCGGTAGGAGCGTACCAGGCGCTCGCGACACCACGCAGAAGCATGCGCGCGCTTTTCGCGGCCAGATCTTGAACATACAGGTCGGAGCTGATCGCGCAGTTCCCCGCGCACGAGGTGAACAGCACCGCGCGACCACCGGGCAGTGCAGAGATCATGACCGGGGAGATGGGAGCTTGCCGGTCAACCGTGCCGATCGAGCGGCTGGCGCCGCCTTCAGCCGGGATCTGTCGGAGCCCTTCGATCCCAGCGTAAACGATGGTGCCATCGTCGAGCCACGCCCCCGCGAAGTACGTGAAGTTGGCCCCCTCCGCCAACGTAATCGAGCCGCCACCACCAGCGGGGATTTTTCGGAGCTTGCTGTCTGCGGTGAGGTAACCGATCCAGCTCCCGTCAGGGGAGACAAACGGAGACGTTCCCCCCTCCGTGCCGGCCATCGGCAGGGCCTTTGGCTCGTGCCGCAACTTGACCATGAGCCGCGGACCTGTGGGGCTCATGTCCGTGAAGACTATCCGCGATCCGTCCGGAGAGATTGCGGCCTGGGTGGCTACCCGCTCCGCGCCCGGAGAGAGGGCCGGGTCGAGCGCATGATCCCAGAGCTGAACCCTGTAACGACTGACCACTGGAGCAGGGCCAGTGCGCAACCACGCAATGGATGCGACGGCGAGCACTATTGCCGCGGCGGACATGGCAGCTATCACGAGCCGGCCTGGTCTGCCGACCCCCGCGACTGTAGACACGGCTCGTCTTCGTGTCGCCGTGTTCGTCTGCGCCGCGGCACCGGAAAGGGCGGCGCCGAAAGCGGTTGCCGATGCGAAGCGGTCGGCGGGCACTTTCTCGAGCGCGGTGAACACCGCATCCTCTACGTGCGATGGAACACTTTTCCTGCGCGCGATGATAGAGCCTGGATCAGCGCGGAGGGCGAGGACCGCAGTTCCAGACAAGCCGATTCATTACGGGCCGCTCTCATTGCTCAATGGCCTGGCATACGGCATGTTGGCGCGGGCAGCATACACCCCATTCCGGCCCCGGCTCTGGGGCATCACCACGGCGAACCATGACCCTGCGGCATTCCACGGATCTCGCTTCAACCTCCGGCGTCGCTCCACATGAGTGACGCAGTCGAGCGTCTCACGGCGGCCCTGGCTGACAGATACCTGCTGCTGCGCGAGCTCGGGCAGGGCGGAATGGCGACTGTATATCTGGCCGAGGATGTGAGGCATCAACGAAAAGTCGCAGTCAAGGTTGTTCATCCCGAGCTCGCCGCCGTCCTCGGGGCCGAACGATTCCTGGCCGAGATCCGCGTAACCGCAGCGCTTCAGCACCCGCACATCCTGCCTCTTTTTGATTCCGGCCAGGCGGCTGACCAGCTCTTCTACGTGATGCCATATGTCGTAGGAGAGTCGCTGCGGGCACGACTCGACCGCGAGGGACAGCTACCGATAGCAGACGCGGTGCGATTGACGCAGGAGGTTTCGAGCGCAATCGACTACGCGCACCGCAGCGGCATCATCCATCGCGACATAAAGCCGGAGAACATCCTTCTGCATGATGGCCGTGCGGTCGTCGCGGACTTCGGTATCGCGCTTGCCGTCACCAACGCCGGAGGCGGGCGACTCACGCAGACGGGGCTTTCGCTCGGTACTCCGCAGTACATGAGCCCGGAGCAGGCCACCGGCGAGCGGGAGATCGACGCTCGGAGCGACATCTATTCGCTCGGCGCCGTGATGTACGAGATGCTGACCGGCGAGCCCCCCTTTACCGGCCCGACGGCGCAAGCGGTTGTTGCGAAGGTCATCACGACACAGCCTCCCTTGCCGTCGGCCCAGCGGAAGTCGGTGCCGCTGAACGTAGAGGAAGCGGTCCTCAAGGCGCTGCAGAAAATGCGGGCCGATCGCTTCGCGACCGCCGCGGAGTTTGCTGCTGCCATCGAGAACCCGGATTTTCGCGCGGGAACGCCCCGGTCGATGTCGCACGCGACCGGCTCAACGGTCCGCTGGACATGGGTGAGCACGGGGCTGACAGCGGCGTTGCTGCTCGTTACAACCGGGTGGGCGGTGAGCACAGCGCGAGCGCCGAAGCGTCCGTCCCAGTACGATGTCGGGCTGGCCGATGAAGCGCCGCTCATGTTCTGGGGACGCAACCTGACCGTATCACCCAATGGCGATTTCGTGATCTACGCCGCGGCCGGTGTGAGCTACGCCGCGGCCGGTGATTCCAGTGGCGCGCCGCTGTGGTACAGGAGCCTGCTCTCGGGAGCGACTCGCCCGATCGAAGGAACCGAGAGGGGAGTAGAGCCGCGAATATCAGCCGACGGCAAGCAGCTGGCATTCGTCGATTATCCGCGGGTGAAGATCGTCTCACTGGCGGGGGGAACACCGCGGATCGTTGCAGACGTGCGAGACCCCGCCGGACTGGAATGGATTACACCCTCGACTCTCTTTCTGCTGGACGATGATGGCGCCAGCGTTCGCTTCTTGAATGCACAATCGGGAGAAACTTCGGCAGCGAAGGTGGGATACTGCGTCGGCGGTCACTGGAACCCTGAGACAGAGGAGTTGCTCTGCGGTGGCGGTGGCCGCAAGTTCGCCTATCTGGTAAACGCGGTGACGAGCGGCCGCCGCGTCGTCAATACTTCCGGCCTCGATGCGTCCGCGCTGGTCGATGTCACACCAGGATCGGATTTCCGCGTCATCGACCAGAATTACGTCGTGTTCATGTCGGTAGAGGGAGACATCGTAGCCGCCACGTACGATGCAAAGCTCGGGCGCATCGGGCGCCCTGTGCGGCTCGTGCAGAATGTGCGGCGGGAGAGCTACCGGGGCACCGGGCAGTTTGATATCGCTGCAGATGGCACGCTGGTTTACGCGTCCGGACCGAATGCGGAAATCGGCTCCCTCGTGATCGCGCGCGCTGGTGCTCCGCCCGAGGCTTTGCCTCTGCCGCCTGCTGCTTTTCTGCGCTACCACCTGAGCCCGGATGGCCGGCGCCTGGCGGCAGTCGTACAGGGCACGAAGGCCCAGGAACTCCGCATCTACGATCTGCGGGACGGCCGCAGCCATCTGTGGCTGTCGCACCAGAATATCGGCGAGCCGCTCTGGAGCCCCATAGGGGACCGACTTGTCACGTCCCTGAGCGCCGATGGCGGAACTCAGAGGAACATCGCGGTGGTTATTGGCTCGCCTGACGCAGTTACGCCGCCGGACACAGTGCTTCGCACCTTGCTTCGCACGAGCACGTCCCTGGAGGCCACGTTCTGGCACAGCGATTCGTTGATTCTCCTTCAGGACTGGGATCGTTCTCTCGTGCTCGGGCTCGATCCCAGACAGCGGCCATGGCGCCCTGACACGCTCGTCCGTAACGCGAACTTCGCGTCAATATCGCCTGGAGCGCGCTTTCTTTCTTACTATGCTACCTCGACAGCAGAACTGATCATCACACCTTTTCCGGCACGCGACCGTCGCGTCACCGCGTCACGCTGGGGAGGGGAGGCCCAGTGGCTCTCTCCCAGCATGCTCAACTTCAGGGGCGATAATGAGTGGTGGCGCGTCGCAGTGAATCCCCTGACCGGAGAAGTAGAGGGCAAGCCTGAACGATGGATCCGGGATCCTCGATTCAGCGACACGCCCGGCTGGTCGCAGCATCCGACGGCCGACGGAGGACTCCTCTACGTGCAGGGCCCGGCGCGTACGCAGGCGACATATCTGCGTGTCATCCCGGACTGGGTCAGGCAAATGAAGCATGCCGTGGACGCATCCCGCACGGGAAGGTGAAACATTGCTGCGGTTCCAGGGCGTCACCGAATCCCCAAAGTCCGCCATTGCGTAAACGTCTGTGGATGAGACTTTGGTGAACCCTCACAAACAGAGACTCGATGTCTATCGGAAGAACTGCAGCTCTCGTTGCCACTGCGTTCGTTCCACTGCTGGTCAGCGCCCAGGCCCCGCTCGGGCGCATCGCGGCAAATGACAACCGTGCGCCTGCCGGAGTGCTCAGGAATGGTGTTCTCAAGCTGACGCTCGAGGTTAGGCGCGGGCGCTGGTATCCCGAGGCGGACAGCGGCGCAAGCGTGGAAGTTTACGCTTTTGGCGAGCCGGGCAAGGCGCCGTCGACTCCGGGTCCGATGATTCGCGTTTCCGAGGGGACAGAGATCGAGCTGACATTGCGGAATACTCTCGCCAGCTCTCCCGTGCGCGTCTGGGGGCTGCACACGCGTCCAAGGGACAACGACGAAGGGGTACTGGTACCGGCGAGCGGCACGGCGACCGTTCGGTTCGCGGCAGGTGTTCAGGGTACCTACTACTACTGGGGCTCCGCGACTGGAAGGGGCCTCGAGAATAGAGAAGGACCGGATACGCAGCTGTCGGGGGCGATTGTCATCGACCCCAAGTCCGGTCCGCCACCCGCGGATCGCGTCTTCGTGATGGGGTTGTGGGAGGAGCCGGCAACAGTCGTAAACGGGGTCGAGAAGCCGTTCCGCGAGGTACTGGTCATCAACGGGAAGTCGTGGCCGCACACCGAGCGGTTCAACTTCGTCGTCGGCGACACGGTCCGATGGCGCTGGATTAATCCCACCTCATCGACGCACCCGATGCATCTTCACGGGTTCTATTACAACGTCACGAGCCGGGGATCAATGGGTGCCGACACCCTCCTTAGCCGGGCCGAGACCCGTCTCGTGAACACCGAGTTGATGCACGTCGGCAGCACGATGAATACGAGTTGGGTTCCGCAGAAGCCGGGCAACTGGGTTTTCCATTGCCACTTCGCGTTCCACGTGTCGGAGGACCAGTCACTCGAGCCGCCCGCCAAGCCGACGGGTGGCGAGCATGCTCACGCCGACATGCCGCACAAGATGGCGGGTCTCGTTCTCGGAATTCACGTCGCAATGCCCGCCGGGCAGGAGTATGCGCAGGAGGACGTTCCGCGCCGCGACCTGAGGCTGCTGCTGCAGACCGCCCCCAAGGTATTCGGGAAGCAGCCGGGATACGGATTCGTGCTTCAGGATGGAGCAAACGTTCCGCGAAGTGACTCGATAGACCTGCCCGGGCCGACGCTCCTTCTCAAGCGCGGCGAGCCGGTGCGGATCACCGTCGTCAACAACATGAAGGAGTCGAGCGCCATCCACTGGCACGGCATCGAGCTCGAGAGCCTTCCCGACGGCGTACCGAACTGGAGCGGCATCGGCTCGAAGATCTTTCCGCCCATAGCCCCGAAGGACTCGTTCATGGCGGAGTTCACGCCGCCGCGGTCAGGGACGTTCATGTACCACTCCCACCTGAACGAGGGGAAGCAGATGAACTCGGGGATGTACGGCGCTATCCTCGTAGTGGACGATCCCGCGAAATTCGACCCGTCAAAGGACAAGGTGATTCTCATCGGCGGTGGCGGGCCTGCGCCTGAAGGTGGAAACACTCCGGGGTTCGTCAACGGAAGCACCAGTCCGCGCGCATTGAGGATGGAAGTGGGAGGAACGTACCGGCTCCGCTTCATCAACATTCATCCGGACTGGCGAGTCGAGTTCTCGCTCGGCAGCGATACTACTGTCGCGAAGTGGCGGCCCATCGCGAAGGACGGTGCTGACCTGCCCGCATCGCAGATGGCAGTGCGCTCCGCGTATCTGCTGACCGGCCCGGGTGAGACTGCCGACTTCGAGTACACACCGACTGCGGCAGCGCAGCTGCGGCTGCAGGTGCGAACGCGAGCGCCAGGCTGGAACGTGCCCGTTCGAGTCGTCATCACCGACCCGGCGCGAACGGCAACTACCCGCTGACGGGCTCTGATGGCGGTTGGTGCGCTCCGGGGGGTCATCTTCATGACCTCCCGGTCGCTACGCCTGCGGCATTCTAACGCGCTGCCGTCGGAATCGGAGGTTAGCCAATGACAGCCTCCGGTGGCGGCAGCTTTGAAGCGTCCAGGTAGAGCAGCTCCACGA
This sequence comes from Gemmatimonadaceae bacterium, assembly GCA_043753365.1. Lineage (GTDB taxonomy): Bacteria > Gemmatimonadota > Gemmatimonadetes > Gemmatimonadales > Gemmatimonadaceae > UBA4720. The sequence goes on from JAYUWU010000067.1 coordinate 22,191, forward strand.
GCGAGCCAATCTCCGGGAACAGTACGTATGCGAAATCGAAGACGTCGCCTGCCCACGCCTCCTGGATCACTTCTCTCCCCTGCTTGCGGAGCTCAGCCTTTGCAGCGCGAACCGCTTCCATGCTTGGATAAACCAGACCCGTGTGGTGGAACCCCTCACCATGACTGGCGAGATGCTCATCGTAGATGCTATCTCCGCTGTGAGGCGCGATGAGCTCGAACGTTCCTCCGCCAACGGTCGCCAGGGCAACGCGAAAGGAAAAGGGATTGGGCTCGCCGCGCACGTAGCATTCGTCAGGTGTGATGGTCCACACATTCCACGGTCCAATTCCCAGGGCTTGAGAGAGGCTCTGTGCGACACCTTCCAGGTCATGAACGAGAAAGCACGTGTGGTGAATCGCCACTGCACTCGGCATGGTCATCGGATCTCCTCTTGCATGAGTCAACCACCACCCGTCTCTCACGAATGTCGAGCCGGCGGTCTAACGGCTGTAGTCAAGCTGCCGGCGAACCAAATAAATTGCGAGCGAAAAGATCTTCATCAGATCGCTTCGGCGCAATGCTCTTAGACGATATTGCGCAACAGCTCAAGGATTCGTACGATAATACAATGACTAGACCGGCTGGTCTAAGGCTCGAAGGCCTCGCGCACGTTTCGAAAGTGCGCCTGCTGGAAGCGGGATTGGAGCTCCTTCTCGCCAAGGGCTATCCCGATACCAGCATCTAGGATCTCCTCGATGCCACGGACCTCCCCCGTGGATCCTTCTATCATCACTTCGAGAACAAGGAAGAATTCGCCCCCAGTACCATCTTTCAAGGAGGTTGTATGTTGCGCCATTTTGCAGGAACCCTGATTCTCGCTGTCAGCATGACGAGCCTTGCAGCCGCCCAGGACCCTGCGGCAATGATTCAGAACGCAATGAGCGCCGCACCTGAATCGATAGCGAAAAACGCGACAATCGTCCATGGGAACAATCAGGTCCTTCGCGCGGGAACGAACGGGTGGGTGTGCATGCCCGACGATCCTGCGGTGCCGAACAACTCACCTATGTGCCTTGATGCACCCTGGATGGATTTCATCGGCGCCCTGATGAGCAAGCAGCAGCCCCGCGTTACGCGGATTGCGATCGGCTACATGCTTCAGGGAGACATGCCGGTGAGCAATCTTGATCCGTACGCCACGGCATCCACGGCCGATAACCAGTGGGTGGAGAATTCCGGCCCCCACGTCATGGTCGTGTTACCGGACCCGAAACATCTCGAGGGCCTGAGCACCGATCCGAAAAGCGGTGGCCCATGGGTGATGTGGAAGGGAACGCCATACGCGCACATCATGATCCCCGCGCCGGCGCGCACACCGTAAACGGAAAGCGGCGCCTAGGGACCACGTTATGACCCGGGAGCCGGCGAATTCGCGTTCCACATATTGGAATAGATCTTCCATTCGCCGCCCTCCTTTCGCCAGATATTCACGTACTTGCCCTTCTCGGTCGTGCGGCCCGGGCCGTATGTGAAGATGTACGTTCCCTCGTCAACCAGCATCTCGTGGTTGCCGTAAATCTGCACCGTCTCCTCGCGGAAATCGGTGATCCCCATCGTCATGTATAAGGAGGTCAACGCCTCGATGGCTGGCCGGCCGACCACCGGGTCCGAGTTCGGGGGCAGGATGCGCGCATCCGAGGTGAAGATATTCACCATGGCTGCGCTGTCGAGCGAACCGACGACGTGCGCGGCGGTGAACTGCTGGTTCCGCGCCTCGATCTCAGCCCGCACTGCCGCGAGGTCGAAGCCGGTTGCCGCCTCCTCGGCGGACGACCCGGCACTGCTGCTTCCGCATCCGAGGACGGACAGGGCTGGCAGCATCAGAGCAAACAGTAGGGCATGGGTGTGTCTCATCGATCCTCGAGGAGAAGGTAGTTCAGCGCAGCGGAACATACGCGCGCCTCGCGGGAGCCGCGAGGGCAATCGCCTACGGGAGGCGCAAACGAATCCAGATGGGATTGTGATCGCTGATCGAGCGAGGCACTCGATGAGTGCCGACGCCCGCCGGCGTCGCCATTACAAGCCCGCGCACGAAGAAGTGATCAAGGCGGCCGAATGCGTTGCTGGCCGGAATGGTATCGGTCGGCCAGAGGTAGCCAGCCTCGCGCGCGATCCGGCCTATGTCCTTGCTGTTCATGTCACCGCCGATAATGACCAGCGGATACCGAACCGCATCATCAAGGATGCCGCCCAGCTGTGCGACTCGCCCTTCCCATCCGAGGTCCGCCGGTGTGCCGAAGTGCGTGGAATAAACGCGAATGCTTTGAGCTCCAAACTTTACCGTGGCGGCAGTAGCGATGCGCTGGGTCTTTGCATATCTCGACCGCCCTGGCAGAATGAGTTTGGCGTCATCGGAGATTGGCCAGCGCGAGAGGATCGCATTGCCGATGTCGCGCTGCACGATTCGATTGTAGATCGCAGGGTAGTACACGAACCGCATATGGAGTGAGTCCGCGAGAAGCTTCGTCGCGGGAGCCGTCATCTCCTGGAGAAGCATGATGTCGGCGTCGCGCAGCCTTGCCGCGGTTCCGAGGACGTGCGCTGCCAGCCCCATCTCCTTTGCGTATTCGATATTGAAAGACACAATGCGCAGCGTGTCACTCCTCGGCGGAGTGTCGACGATGCGCGCCGCGCCAACGTATCTGGGTGAAACGGGATCGGCGTAGTTACGGGCCGGCCAACATGCGGCGACGCCTAAAGCCAGGATGAATCCAACGAGGGTGCGAACCATAGGGGTGATACCCGCGTTCACCCTGATGATTCCCAGTGCGCCAGGCGTCGGGTCAGCTACAACGACGAACATCATAGGATGACAGGCTTGAGGTCTCCCACGCCTCAGGCCCCAGACTGCGTCTAACCAGCCAAGGCTTGCTCAACGCCCCGACGCGTGAGGCCTGCGCCGCCTGATGCCAGTGATCCTATGCTTTTCGTCGTTGCGGTTTTACCTGACGCCTCTCACGTGAGGCCTAAGGCCGGTTGCGTGCGAGCCCTTGATCGCCCCGATGACTGTCAGAGGCACCCGGCATAATTGAAGTAACCAGACAACCCATCACAGGAGGTCACTGCAAAAGCACTCAAAGTCGATTCGTACTGCACAGTTATTCGCAAGAAACCGCTACATGCTCTCAAGAAAAACGGCGACGACACAGCGTTCAACGAGGTTCTTGTAACCCTCGCGGTGGGAGGAAAGGCTGGAGACTACGACGACTACCTGATGGTCACCGCAGTTGACAGTCACACTCGCCTCGAAGCCGTGGTTAGACAGCTCATCGAACACGGCCTCAAGCTCACTGAAAATGGCAAGTTCGCTGACTTTGCCATCGTTCACGGTACACATGGTCTCGCACTCGACTGCGACTGGCTGACCTTCGAGCACACCGAAGCAGGAGGCCAGGTTTCTTTCAGAAAGCCCTGCGAATACATCGAGGGCCTCGCGGACTACACCGCTACCGCGAGCTGGGCCTGGATTGACCAGGTGGGACACGGATTCCTTGTCTCGTCTGACAAGGAGCATGAGGCCTGGATTGACTTCGCCAGCGGTCGGATGATTGTCAGCCTGAAATCATAGCTACTTCGCGGGAATGGTTACCGCCACGCTCGTTTTCGGACCTCTGCCTGTCCACAACACGTACGCGCCTGCCTCGAATGTTATGGTCGTGAGCCGGGTAGCGCCCGGAGGCACATCGGAGAATCCGCCTGCTGGGTCGGAGGGGTGAGTCGTTCCATCCCTTCTCCGCCAGGTGACCGCTTCGGTCGCTGTGCGACCTGGCTTTACCCGGTGAACTATGAATTCGTGAGCCTTGTTGGTCTGATTGGTCACTCTGATAGTCTGAGCTCCGGTGCGGAGGGTACCAGCCAGCGTGACATGTCCTGTACCGGTGATCGTTGCATCGACGTCTCCCGCTGGAAGGGATTGTGCGAGCGTCGATGCCGTGCGAACCGTGAGACCCTTGAACATTCCCTTCAACAGATGATGCCTGTTCTTGTCTTCGCGGGCCGAGCCGACGTAGCAGACGAGCACATAGTTTCCGGGCTCGAGTATCATCGTGGCGTTTGAGGTAAGTGGCGGACGGGCGAACGATGGCCCTCCGAGGTTTTCCGCCCAGGATTTCTTCTCTCCCTTCAAGTAGGAGTCGTACCATTCGGCCACGGTGTGTCCGCTGTCAAGGCGCACGACCCAGAGCATGTGGAACGCTCGCGTCGGATCGTTTTGAGCAGAGGCTGGCGCGAGATTTTCCGCGAGGGTCTTCTCGCGGTTGGTCAGGGCGTCGCCGAACTGTCGCAGCACGAACGTGGTGAGTCCAGCCGCGACGGTGTCAGCGGCCTTGATGAAGAACTCGCCCGCTTCCACAGGAACCATCTGACCAGGAAGCTTTCGTTCGTTGTTCGTTGCCTGCCCGGCGGCAACCGTGGCAGTCAAAACGAGGGATGCGAATCCAGCAGTGAGGGGATGGAGCTTCATATGCCTTCCCGTGAAAGACGTCGGCTCGCTCTACTACTATAATAGTATAGGAATAGTATAGGCTCGGAATCGCATGATGGCGTCATGCCAGCAAGAAAGTCCGCGGGCGACACCGTGACGCCAACAAGGTTTGCCGGATCATCACGAGCGGCGGGATGTTTGCGTTGCAGTAACGTATGATCTGCCTCCTCCACGGCTGGCTACTCGAAGGGTCAGGCAGTAACCTCTGGACCCGCTCCATCATCACTGCACTCGCCCGAAGCGGTGAGGACGTTCACCTTGTCTGCCAGGAGAATCATCCGGACCGCTACGGCGCGATAGCAGAGGCGTACCGACATCGGCTCTCCGGTGACGTCGAGCCTCTTTTGCAGCGCGAAACTCCGTATCCGGGAAAATGTTATCTGCACCAGCCTGAGATCGGCGACACGCTCCCTGTCTTCGTCAGCGACAAGTACGAGCAGTATGAGCGCGTAATTCCGATGGTCGAGCTTCCCGACGATGAGATCGAGCTCTACATCGAGAGGAATGTGGCGGTCGTTCGTGGGATCGTGAAGAAGTTTCCAATCTCGGGCATCCATGCAAACCATGTCGTGCTCATGGCCACCGTCGCACAACGAGTTAGCAGGGAAACGGGGGTGCCGTATGCCGTAATGCCCCACGGCAGCGGAATCGAGTACGCCGCAAAGAAGGACGAGCGCTTCAGGCGATATGCCAGCAGCGCCCTCACGGATGCAAAGCGCGTTTTCGTCATCGGCAGCGAGATGCGGCAGCGCGTCACGAGTGTGTTCCCGGAGATTCCGGCGATCGACTCGCGTTTCACTGAGCTTCACCTCGGTGTCGACTCGTCCCAGTTCGAGCCGGTGCTACGCGACGACAGAGAAAAGAGCATCGCATCCGTAGCATCCGCGCTCGAGAGCAAACCACGCGGAAAGTCTGCGGTACAAACTGAGACACTCCTGGACGCCGTCTCAGGAAATCTGGCGAGAGAGGAATTGAAGTCGCTCTTCGAGAACAATGCCCGCTACGACGGCAAGCTGCCAGACGCTGATGTCGAGCACAAGCTCGCTTCAATCGACTGGAAGAACGATGACGTCCTTCTCTTCACGGGACGCATCATCTCACCAAAGGGAATCCACTGCGTAGTCGCAGCACTACCCCTCATCCTCGAAAAGCGCCCAAGGCTTCGGCTGGTTGTCGTTGGCCACGGCCCGCTCAGGGAACCGATGGAAGCGATGATCCTCGCTCTTCGCACCGGTGATCGAAAACTCTTTCGCAATATCGTCGCATGGGGCAACTGGCTGGAGGGATCGCTCGAAGGGCACGACGCCGCCCCCGATCTTCACGAGCTGACGAGATTTCTGGCAGCGCGAACGGTCGCTGGAACCGAAGACCACTACTTCGAAACCGCTGCCAGGCTCCTTACCAATGATACGGTGACGTTCACCGGATACCTGACGCACAACGAGCTCCGGCACCTTTTTCCCTGCTGCGATACGGGCGTCTTCCCCTCGATCGTGCGCGAGGCGGGACCACTCGTATTCCTCGAGGCACTGGCCTCCGGTTGCTTCCCCATCGGGACGTATTTTGGCGGGATGGCAGCGAGCATCGACTCAGTGTCGTGCAATCTTCCCGCGGAAGTCGGCGAGACCATGAAGCTCAGTCTCACCGACACCGTCGAGGATCTGGCCAGGCAGGTACCCCGCGCAGTCGAAATCGGCCCTCGCTACAAGACCGACCTCGCTAGGGTCGCGCGCGAACGATACGACTGGTCCAGCGTAGCCAGCACACTACGTAGTGTGCTGGCTGGCTGACCAACCACCATCAGCGTGAGCGCCGCGTCCTTCCATCGCTCTCCTTCGCCTTCACGGACATCTCGGCCACATAGAAAGCCTGCTTCATCATCCGCGGGCTCATCATCGCCTCATCATACCTCGGCCGCTCAACCCTGAGCCCGCGCCAGATGTTGTTTAGCTCCTCATCATCGCCTGCGTACTCGCGAATCCTGGCGATGGTCGCCTCGATCACGTGTCTCGCCGAATCGAAGTCGCGAAAACGGTTCGCCTCGGTCGCGTCAGCTCGCGCACGCGCTGCGTAAACAGCAGCGACTTTTCTGTCGACCTCTCGATTGCGCGGCTGCCGGTCGTTCTCACCGTGACCTGCATATGTCCAGGTGACCTCCGCGGTGCTCACTTCAGCATCACCAACGAGTGTCGATCGAAGCTGTATCCTGTTCCCAACATCACCGCGAGGAAAGCTCACACGCACGAGCACTTCAACTTCCTGTGCCGAGACGATGTCGCCGAGCTCGATGCGGATGGTGTTTGCGGTGGTGGTGCTACGGAAGCGGTTGAGCACTTCGACATCACCGCCCGCAGGGATATCCATCTCGATCGCCGCGCGCGGAATCACGACCTCGAGCGCTTCACCAAGCTCGCTCGTGATGAGGTCAGGGATCATCGCTGCGTTCTCGAGATAGTAGAAGTTTCCGCCACCTTCGTGCGCCATGTCGCGCAGAAGGCGTTCGTCGAAATCCTCGCCAACGCCGAAGGTTGTCGTCATCACTCCGCGTTCCCGGAGCTCGGATGCATGACGCGCGATCTCGTCGCGATCGGTGATGCCATGATTCGCCAGACCGTCGGTCAGGAGCAATACTCTGTTGACCGTGTCGCGCACAACATATTCCGCGACTTGCTCGCACCCGTGCATCCAACCCGAGAAGAGATTGGTGCTGCCACGCGGGCCGACTACTGCGAGTGAGTCGAGTGCCGATCTGATCGCAGCAGGTGTGGCGTGTGTCGAGCGTGCGAGGACGTCGATTTGGCTGTCATAGACGACAAGCGAGAAGCGGTCTTCGGGCCGCAACATGCGGAGCGACTGCTCGACCGCCCTTCTTGCGAGATTGAACTTGCTCTCGCCGGCCATCGAGCCCGACCGGTCCAGCACGAATGCGACGTTGACTGGCCGTCGCTCTTCACGTCGCGGAGCTTCCGGCGCGATAAAGTTGAGCAGCACGTAGCGGTTGCTGCGGGCACCTGCCCGGATGAGGTCCCTGTCAGTCTTAACGGAAAGCGTCATGGTGCATCCTCACGAAAAATTTCCCGAGCGGCTTCGAGGAGCCGGTCGATCCTGCGCTGGTCTTCTCGCGATCCCGGCCTCCGGACATGGAGCTCGACGTCGGGCGCAAGGTTGAAACGTTCCCAGTGTGATCGAACCGCTGCTATCGGTTTTGGTGGTCGTCCCGAGCGTGTTGAGAGGGGCTCGGGCTCCGCTGCCTTTACACTACCGACCCCTTCTGACAGCACCCGCCGCACGTATTCGCTCGCTGAATTCGGCGGCTTTTCCGGCGCAGCGGCGAGAAATCGCTTCACTTCATCGGGCGAGAGCTTCTCGATCCGGCGCCTTATCTCCGAAAGAGGAAGGTGTTCCTGCTGGAGGCGACGGATCAGCCGTAACCGGTCTACATGCTCGGCTAAATAGTGGGCACCGGGCCCGCGGGCTTCCGGGGCCGGAAGCAATCCCTGCTGGATGTAGTACCGGATCGTCCGGGCGCTGACTTTGGCTCTTTCGCTCAGCTCGAGCAGGTCGATGGGTTCAGGTTCGAGAAGCATCAGGGAATAGTAACAGTTCTCCTGTCAACTGTCAATTCCCTGTGTAGCCAAAACATCGGATGCATTCTGATAGCAAATTTGCTATCATATACTAGATGATTGCCTCCGAAGCTGGCACAATTCTTAAGCAGGCCCGAACCGACTCAGGGCTGAGCCAGCGTCAGCTCGCCCACAAGGCGGGTACAGCCCAGTCGCAGATCGCGCGAACCGAACTGGGCGACAACAGTCCAGCGTGGGACACTTTGATGCGGCTGCTCCACGCCGCAGGGTTTACGCTCCGCGTTTCGCTCGAACGAATTCCTGCCGTGAACCCAGAGATCCTTGATGACGTGCCACGAATACTCGCGATGACTCCACAGCAAAGACTCGAAGAGGTCGCGCAGGTCAGCCGCTTCGTCAGCGCCGCTCGACGTGTCTGAAGTCGCACCCCTGGATCCCGGCCGCATCATGACCGTACTGAGCGATCATGCGGTTCGGTTCGTACTAATTGGGGCGCTCGCAGCGCGAGGCGTTTGGAGTTGAGTTCCTCGTCGCTTCGCTTGATGATATCATCCGGTCGAAACAAGCCGCAGGACGCGCAAAGGATCGGGAGGACGTTGCCATGCTCCTCGCGATGAAGAACCGGAGCACCAGCATCCTCTAGAGCAAAAGCATCGCGTTGTCAGCGCGGCAGCATCCGGGTAGCTCCTGTGCGGCTGGAATAAATGAGATAATCAAAAGCCGCGGCCACTGGATAATCACCATACCCGTAGTCTGTAGCCCCGCCCCCGATGCTGAGAAACGGCCGGTCTTCCATCAGCCACTTTCCATTCGGATCGCTCGAAGCCCCGCGCAAGGTCACCACTGAATGTGCGTGACCCATGTCGTAGAGACGCGGCCAACGCCGCCTTCAGGAGGCACTTCCGGAACCATCGGAAACGCCCCGAACGGCCGCTGGCTGGCCTGCGGAACCCATGTCGCAGCAGCCGAATAACTTCCCTGCGCCGTCGTAAAGCCGAAGACCCGAGTGCGATGCGGAAACAGCCGCTCGAAATAACCGACTGAGTGTATCGAGGCCGTAAGCTTCAGTGCTATACCAACCCCACGGCACGTTCTTCACCGCCAGGCGCCGTGGCGGGCGACGCCAAAACGGCACAGGCCGCAATTATTCGAAGCACCACTCTCAGGCGCATGTGGGTTGATGGGGGGCGCGTCTCTCTGGTCCTGCGCAAAGGGTAAGACATACCGACGAAGGCATCAAGCATCACTTCAACAAACGCACTACACTATAGAACGCCATCTCCCGAACTTCGGCACTAAAGTGACTCTTCTTCTCACCCGCTCGGATGTAGCCGCACTTCTCGACTACGACAGCTGCATAATGGCGGTCGAGAGTGCCTTTCGCGCTTCGGCGTCCGGAGAAGTACTCCCGGCATCGGCCGTTGGCACTCATGTCGCGGGCGGCGGCTTCCATGTAAAAACCGCCGGCCTCACCAATGGCCGCGGCTGTTACGTCACCAAGACCAACGGAAACTTCCCCGGCAATCGAGCCACGAATGGTCTGCCTACTATCCAGGGTGTCATCAGCCTGCATGACGCGACCGACGGTCGGGTGCTCGCGATCATGGACTCGATGGAAGTGACGACGATTCGAACAGCCGCCGCATCCGCTGTTGCCGCGAGATACCTCGCGTGCGACAATGCGCGCACGGTGCTGATGATCGGCTGCGGTAACCAGGGCCGGAGCCAGCTTCGCGCCTTGTTTCGCGTGCGGGATATCGAGCAGGTGATTGCGTTCGACATGAATCGCTCGCTTGTGGAGTCATACGTATCAGAGATGAGCGATGAAACCGAGATTCCGGTCGAAGTCTGCGACGACTACAGATCGAAGACTCACGCCGCGGACATCATCGTCACCTCCACAACGTCGACTGTAGCCCTGCTTCACAAGAGCGACGTGTCACCCGGCACATTCGTCGCTGCAGTTGGAGCCGACAGCGACACCAAGCAGGAGATCGCACCTGACCTTCTCACCTCGGCCACGCTCGTCGTCGACGTGCTCGAGCAGTGCGCGACGTTCGGCGACCTCCATCACGCAATTGCGGCGGGCGTGATGACCCGCGACGACGTGTATGCCGACCTCGCCGAAATCGTCAGCGGCGCAAAGCCCGGAAGATATTCGCCGGACGAAGTCATCGTATTCGACAGCACCGGCACCGCACTGGAAGACGTCGCCGCAGCAGCCCTGGTTTACGAGAGGGCGATCGCGCAAAGGCGCGGCCTGGAAATCGATCTCAGTGATTAACCGGCCGGCCACAGCCTGCTAAGGATACCTGATAGCCGATGCTAATCGCTGAGCGCTAGTGCGGCTAAAGGCTAACAGCAGGCGAAGCCCGCGGCATCATTCAATCTCCGCATACCAGCTATCTGATGAATAGCGCCCCGTGCGCCATGACCTTGCCCTTCACTCCATTCGGCCAGTTCACGTTCTCGAGACTCACCCCCGCCCTGTCCGATCCGGCATCACGAAATTTCTCGTCCCATGTAATTTTTCCATTCGCTTGATCCAGAGTTCCGATCATGATCCGCGGAATCCCGTCACCCTGGTCTGTGGCAACGATACGATTGCTCGCCGGATCACCTGACAACCAATGCGGAAAGAACGTCGTATCGACCGCAATTGAAGCGCGCTCTACAGGCTTCGCCGGATTCGAGATGTCCAGCGTCACGAATTTGTGCCCGTACGCTACCGGCATGACCATCAGGTTCCCCGAGACATAAGGAACCGAACAACCAAAGCCCTCGATCTTCCCGACACGCTCGATCTTAGGCGATGCATCGAGGCCGGTGATAGAGTACAACCCGCAGAAATAGCTGTTGAGAAATGCACTCCTCCCATCAGCCATGGTTCGCAGCTCGAACGGATACCGATTGAGCGTGTCACCAGGCGGAGCGGGCACGACAAGCGTGTTCAGGAGTTGAAGATTCGACAGCTTCCACACCTGCACGACGTGCGCGGTCACCTCGTCGCCCATCGGCGAGCTGGTCGTCACAACGCGATCGATCCTGGGGAGAGCAGTAATGCCATAGGTCCGGATCTTTCCTTCTGGAAACGCTGCATCAACCGACGATCCGCTCCGCACAAGCTTCCCATCACTGTCAAACTCGGCAAGCGCGCCAGGGTCGCCCGCTGCCTTTCCATCGCCGAACTGAAGCGTCGCGAGCACATTCCCATTCGGAAGACGCGCAAACGAGTGCATCATTCTCGCGCCAGGAACTTTTCCGACTTGCCCTGCGACGCGCGGCTTGTGAGGCGTGCTGAAATCGATTACCCACGACCTGTCGGCGCCGAAATCGTTTGCGAAAAATGAAGTAGCATTGTCTGGCGGCGTGAACTCAGTGTGGTGTGGCATGCCCGCCGCGCTGTCCACCGTGAGCACATTTACGAGAGAGCCGTACTTGCTGCTCGCAGGATTCGCATCGAACACAGCGACCATTCCCACACCAGGCTGATCATGATGACCGCTCGTTGCCCATACATATAGGTAGCGGGACGGATCGGCAGCGGTTGACTTCCTGAAACCGACCGAGGCGACGATGAGTAGCGCGAGCGAAACGAGAAGTGCGGCTGGTTTGCGCAAAGACATTCCGGATGTATGGGGGCCGCAAGTATGGGTCAGGATGGACTCAACCGCAAACGCAGCGCTAAGTCCGCGTCGAACGCCACGATCCGCGACGCCGTCACCGAGTGTCGATCCTGACGAACCTCAACCCTGTAGCGGAGTTCTCACCAGGCGGCGTCGACACGATGAGTTCGCTCACCGCGCCCATTTCATCGCGCCGGAAATGCAGCTGCGCGTACAGCAAATCTGTCCATCGTCCGAACCCGCGGGCGAACATGTCCCTCTCCACAGGGAGAAGCGTAAGGTCACTCAGCTCCCCGTCGCGACGGAGGACGAGCCGGTCATCGCGCCGCTCGACCCGCCAGGTTGTGCCGAGCTCGGTGCTGTACCATGTGCCCTCGTACTGGGCGAGATCCGCAGCCGTCGGTCGCCAGACTAGCGAATCCGGGATCCGCGCCGACTCGTCCACCGCCTGTCCGTTCCACGAAAGTACGAGGCGCATTGGCCCGCCGTCCGCCGGCTGAGTGAAGGCGAAGATCCCGACGTTGCCGGTGAGGCCGATCTCCATGAATCGCCCATTGCCCACGGGCGTCATCACGAGCGCGGTGTCATCGCGCGCCGCATCGAACAGCACTTCCACCAGATTGCCATCGCGCACTTCGATCGGCACGGTGAGCGACGGGATTCCCGGCACCTGGTACAATCCGGCAACCCGCAACAGCTCGGCCGGGGCAACTCTGAGTGCCGGCGGTGGCGGCTCGGTGGCCGACACCGGCTGCATCAATTCGCCGAGGTAGATGTCAGCGACGCGCTCGCCGAACTGCCGGGGATAGAGGTGATCTGCGTTGCAGAGCGTCGCGACCGTGAACTTCTGATCAGGGAAGCGGATGATTTCCGACAGCATCCCGTCGTCGTGACCGCGGCGCGCCACTGTTCGGAGGCCGCGATATCGACCTAGCTGGAGGCCGTAGGCGTAGCGGATGGTGTCGCCGGTTGCGAGAGTCGGGCGGCTCAGCATCTGTGCGATGACGGCGGGGCCGCCGACAGTGGGGCGATCGAAGTTGCGGTCCCAGAGGGCCAGGTCGGCCACTGAGGCATGGAGGTTTGCGCCACCGGTTATGGTTGCCAGGGGGAACACCAGCGTGGTTCCCGCCGGGGTGACCCGGTGCCCGAAGGCGCGGTTGCTGCGCACGCGCGGCCGCTCGTCGCGAACGAAGCTGCCCCGCATCCCCATCGGAGCGAGGACGGCTCGCTCCAGATGTTCGCCGAATGGCATGCCAGTAACGCGTTCGATCACGAGGCCGAGGAGGACGAAGTCGCTGTGGCTGTACTCGTGGCGGGAACCGCTGGCGAAGTTGAGCGAGCGCTGCGCCGTCATCCGGGCCAGGAACTCCGCCATCGTTGCGACCTCACGACCGGTGAGGGCGCTGTATGCGCCGTAGTCGCGAAGACCGCTTGTGTGCTGAAGGAGGTCTCTGATGCGGAGCGGCGTGCCATACGCCGGCAGCTCCGGGATCCAGCGCCGCACGTCGTCATCGAGAGAGAGCTTATTCTGCTCCGCCAGCATCAGCGCCGCCATGGCGGTGAACGGCTTGGACACCGAGCCAATGTTGAACGCTGTGCTAGCCGTGATCGGGTGGCGTTCCTCGACACTGGCGAGACCATAGCCCTTGGCCAGGACGATTTGGCCGTTGCGATACACGCCGACGGCACAGCCGGGACCTGATGCGCGGATCTGGCGGGTGAAGAGGGAGTCGACCTGACGGGCAAACCGTGCCGACCCGGGCGTGGATGCCTGCAGTTGTTGCCCGTGGGCCGGGGTCGCAATTGTACCGAACGTCAACATGCCAAGCAGCGCTGTGTGCCGAATCATCTTTGACCCGCTCTGTTGATGGTTAATCCCTTCAAGCCCCACCTCGACAGGACATCAGCAGGAACATGATCAACAATGGACCGCTCATAAGCCCACGGCACCAGTTCTCTCGCCGCATGGGTGCAAAGACGCGTCGGATCAGGCGTGATCCCGACCCGCCCGAGATCCAACCTGTCGGCATCCCAACATGCCTGCAGTGTTGGATCGCCTTGAGTATGACCATCGGTGTGCAGCCGGCATGCCTCGAACAACTGATCGAACTGAACGTCATCCAGATGCACCAGTGATCCCCTGAGCGACCGGGCAAGCTCGCCGCCACGCTCGCCATGATTCTTGTCTCTGCCTTCATTCACCCGACGCGAATCGTGAAACAGCGCGAACAACGTCACGACATCCTTGTCAGCGGAAGTAGCCTCAGCAATCCGCACACCGTTCTCGAGGACACGCGCCCAGTGAACGACACCATGATATCCCCGTTGCGGAAGTGCGTATCCCGCAAGGATTACCTCCATCAACCGATGCCAGTCGTGAAGGACTATCACTCTTACGAACCCCTGAGGGCTGACACACTCGAAATTGGCATCTATGGTCGCACCGGCCTGAAGTAACGCTCCACCGCAAGCTTGCCCACCTTCACGCCAGCGTCCCTCCCCGCATTGGCAGAAAAACGATAGTGGACACCAGCTAGAATGCGGGACTCAGTCACGTCGTCGATGTACTCCTGCGCCGTGTGATACCGTCGCAGCTGCGACTTATCCATGTCGAACACGATCGACGGGAATTTTCTTCCGAATTCCGCATCGATCACCATTCCGACCGCACCGGCAGACAGACAATGGCCGCAGGGATACTCCGGGTGCGGCGGCGTGGGTATCAGAGGCTCCCATGAGACGTCGGCAAGCGCCGAGTCACCGGCGACCATTCCCGCGTTGCGCAGCGCAGTGATCGGGCGCCAGAACCTGTACGCATACTTCCCATCCATCATCGCCACGTACGAGTCAGCCCACGCCATCTCGGCAAGAGCGAGAAAACGCGCATCGTCAACGAGACTTCGTCCAGGGAGTCCAACAAGCTGCCGAAGCACGATGCGCACATCGCGATTGGCCCAGAACTGGCCGATCTCACTCTGGCCCGCCGTGCGCGACTTCGCCCTCTTCGCGCCGATGTCCCGAATCTCAGCAAGGTCGCGGCGCCATGTTACACTAGTCAATGCTGGTGGCGGTGCGGACCGCAACTCGTCCGGTGTCTTCATGACCCAAGGCGTCTGCTTCGAGAACGTTGTCCCCACGAGCCGGATAGTGGGCACATATGCACCTGCGGCTGGCGGACTCATGACGGGATCCCTTAGATCCGCGTTTGAATTCTCTCGAGCCTTCAGCACTGCGGCGGCCGCGAGCTTGCCGACGCTCACTCCGTTCTCACGTGCGACGCTGTCCTTTACGTCCGCGAGTGAAGTCTTGAGCGCCCCATCATGCCCCGATGTCAGGTCCGGACAGATCTTCACGAGCACGTCGTGCGCGGCCTGCGCCGCGGCAGCGTCCATCGAGCCTCCTTTCGCTGCCGCAATCTTCGAGACGTAGGGCGTGTACTTGCCGGCGATCGCGTTGATTGCCTCGAACATCGCAACGCTCACCATCGCGCCGTCGTCGCCCTGGGGCGTATCCTCGCATTTGTCAGTCTGCTCTCGCCATTGCAGCAGCACGCTGTTGACCACCCCCGTTGCGCCAAGCAGTGGGACCACGAGGAGGGCGGTGAGGACCAGCGTAACGTTGCGACCGCGACGGGGGGACATGGAATTCTCCGGGTGTTTGGGGGCGAGCGGCCACAATATCGGCTTAGTCAGCTTTCCCCGCAAACCGCCACGGGTAACCGCGTCCGGCTATTTTCAGCGGATGGAACGGATTCTGAGCGTCGCCGCATGGGCGCTGACGATACTTGTATTGGTTCTGGGCTTCTTCTACGTCGCCGCAGTCTGGATCGCGACTGTGGCATTCGACAGGGGCCGCTATTACGCCGGGCGCGCGTTCCGCCACCTCGCGGTGGCGTCGGTGAAAGTCAATCCGCTGTGGCACTTCGAGACTGACGGCACACCGCCAGACAATCCGCGTTTACCCTACGTGGCCGTATCGAATCACGAGTCGTACGCGGACATCTTTCTAATCAGTCACTTTCCATGGGAGATGAAGTGGCTGTCGAAGGACACGATCTTCAGGATTCCGGTGATGGGATGGATGATGCGCATGGCGAACGACATCCCGATCAAGCGCGGCAAGCGCGAGAGTGTGGTGAGTGCGCTGCAGGGATGCAGGGACCGGCTCGCAAAGAAGGTGACGGTAATGATTTTTCCTGAGGGAACGCGATCGCCGACGGGCGATATGCTTCCGTTCAAGGATGGCGCGTTTCGGTTGGCGGTTGACACCGGTGTGCCTATTCTACCCATCGCCGTGGCCGGAACGCGCAACTGCATGGCGAAACACAGCTTCGCATTTCGAAAGGCGCGAGCCAAGGCCAGGGTTCTCGAGCCGATCGCGACGAAAGGGATGACGATCGATGACGTGCCCGCCCTTCGCGATCGGACCCGCAACGTTATTGAAGCAGCACGCCAGGAGCTGCGCCGCGAGCTCGATCTCGAAACAGCTTAGCGAATGGTGTATCCCTGAAATCCTTTCCCCCGGGTTTGCAGAACGTCGGCCAGCGGAGGAGAGGATTTGTTGTGCTAGTTACCGCACTTGAGAGTCACGCGCCCCGCTTCAGCCGGCATATAGACAGCAAGTGCCGAGACCTTTGCATCGGCTGAATTCGAACCGAGTGCCGCGCCAATCACCTTCGTCGTGGCGCCCGTCTGCTGAAAGTCGTTGACGATGATCGCATTTGCGCCAACGTCGGCAGCTTTCTTCCTGATCTGATCGGTGATTTTTCCTTCACTTGCGTAAACAGAGTTGCCCTCTCCGCTGATCCACGCCAGCTCGTAGTAATCGTGCGGTACCATTGCGCGGCTCGTATACACGTCCACCGCTTCATCACAGGTTGCGGCGCGCGTCATCCCGGGGCTGACGTCCACCGTTTGCGTGCGCACACCGCACGCAGATGCCAGCAAGGCCAGCGATACTAGTGGCATCGCTATTCTCAGTTTTGTGATCATCATGAGGCTCCTTCTGATTGTGGGGTCCCTGCCGAAGCAGGGCGATTCATCAGTCAGAGAGTGCAAGGTTGGGCCCCAAATCCTCAGATCGATGGACTCGAGCGCGGAAGATGAATCGTAAAAGCAGTCCCGCCCTCTTCCGATGACTTAACGTCGATAGTCCCTGTGTGCGCCGTCACAATCCGTTCGGCGATGTAGAGGCCGAGGCCGAGATTGCCATAGGCGCCTTCGGTGCTTGCGTTCGCCTCCCTGCTCTTCATCGGCCCGAATATGCCGTTGAGATGTTCCGGAGTAATCGGCGATCCGATGTTGTGCACAGCGATGGTAACCTCATCGTCATCCCCAGCCACGTCGACCTTCACGAGGCTCCCGAGAGCGCTGTGCTCCACCGCGTTTCCAATAATGTTCGTGAGAGCCTGGCTGATCCTCGAGCAATCCCACTGGCCCCAGTCTCCGCCGCGCGCGTCAACCTCGATCCTGCGATCAGGATGCGCAGCGCATATCTCGGCCACAACGTCATGGACGGTCTTGTCCATGCTCATTTCCTTGCGCACTATCGGAATTCCGCCGCCAAGCCGGCTTCTTGTGAAATCGAGAAGGTCACCGATCATTTTTTCCATGCGTGACGAGCTGCTGGCAATCCGTGATGCAAGCGTCAGGTGTGGCTCGTCGAGCTCCTTCGTCTCGAGCATGAATTCGGATGACATCTTGATCGCGTTCAGCGGAGAACGCAGGTCGTGACCCAGCATCGCGAGAAACATTTCCTTTGATCTGTCCAGGTCCTGCGTGTATCGCGAAACCGATTCGGCCAGCGACTGGTCGATCGCCTCGTTGAACCGTGTCAGATCACTGACGTCTGAGGGAGCAACCGTCCCACCCTGCGAATTGATCCACAGCCTGATAACGCTCGCCCGCAACGCCCGGAACTCCGCAACCATCTGAGCGACAGAAAAGCCGCTCTCGGCGCGGCCCGCACCGTGTTCTTCGGCGGCTGTATCTGCGGTATCAACATCAGGCGAATTACCCTTTGACTTTTCGTGCTGCTCAGCCTTGTTCTGCGGGGTCTCCAGATCCTTCACGATTACGTCGAGCATCTCGCTTGCGTGATCCCGCAGCGCCGTGATGTCCATCACACCGCTCGCCGGCGAACAGGTTCGCGCAAAGTCCTCCCATTCTTCGAGAATTGGTTGGCGATTTGCCAGGATGAACTCGGATAGACGCATCGTATTTTGGTTGAGGAGCAATTGCCGCCGGACTCCCTGCTCACAGGCAATTTGCAGTCCCATTTGTCTCCGCCCACTGCAGGCGTTTGACTGACTGTAGCCGCTCTCAGAGTGCATTTCGTGCCATCCTGATGCACTTCGTGACACCGCGGGGTCAATGGCAGCCCCTCGCCGGCTAACCTCCATGAGTACGACGAGTCACCCCCCCCCAGCTGCTGGTTGAGCAGGTCATTTACCCGTTAGATGCCATGGAGGCGAATAATGCTGATACCTCGGAAATTGAGTCGCGCGCTGGGTCTCGCCGGCATGGCAGCCGTTGCTGTTCTCTACACGGTTCCACGCGCAGGATCGGAAGCAAATCCGATCAAGTCAGCAGTTGCTCAGGTTGCCCCGGTGACCACCACTGACTCTGTGATCAGCGAGTTTGCTGCCGGTTGGGATCTCCCAAACCTCGACGATCCCAGCGTGGATTCGTGGGTCGAGCGCTTTACAACGAGCCCTGGAATGAAGCGGACCCTGGTGATCTGGCTCGACCGCAAGACGAAGTACGACGACATGATTTCCACGAAGCTGGCCGAGCGCGAGATGCCGCAGGACCTGATCTATCTTGCGATGATCGAGTCAGGCTTCAACCCGAAGGCGAAGTCGCCTGCAGCGGCTGGCGGACTGTGGCAGTTCATCAGCGAAACCGGCCGCCGCTACGGCCTTACCGTGAACGGCCGCATCGACGAACGTAATCATCCTGACAGGGCAACAGACGCAGCGCTGTCATATCTGTCAGATCTCCACGATCGCTTTGGATCATGGTACCTCGCTGCTGCAGCGTATAACACGGGGGAAAACCGCGTCGGTCGAATCATGCGCGAAACGACCGGAGCCGAGCGTGGAACGGACGCGGATTATTACACGATCGCCGCTCGTCTTCCAAAGGAAACCCGCGACTATGTGCCAAAGATGATTGCAGCAGCGCGAATCGCGAAGGATCCAGCGAAGTACGGCTTCGAGGAAACCGAGGAGGTCGCCGCGGATTAATTTCCCGCGATGATTCCAAACGCTGACACCAATTCCGACGGACACGCCACATGTGCGTGTCCGTTGTGCAAAGGGACGTCAGCGGCGATGAAACACGAGGACGCGGAGCGTAGGTTTCTGCAGTGCCCTGAATGCACCCTGATTTTTGTGCACCCCGCTGACAGGCTGCAACCGCTCGAGGAAACGCTCCGCTACCTTCACCATCAGAATCACCGGGACGATCCTGCCTACGTTCGGTTCCTGGAACGCCTGGTGGTTCCCGTCTGCGAGAAGGTGCCCACCGGATCGCGCGGATTCGATTTCGGGTGCGGACCCGTCCCTTTGATGGCCGAGCTTTTAACTAGGGCAGGAAGACCCACGGTATCGTACGATCCGCTTTTCCTGGCCGATGAAAACGCGCTGGCGGGCACGTACGATTTTCTCACTTGCTCGGAAGTGATCGAGCACGCGCACGATCCGGCAACACTGCTCTCTCGTTTCGGGAAGCTGGTCCGACCGAGCGGAACCGTTGCCATCATGACGCGATTCTACGGCGTCGACACGCCTTTCGACCAATGGTGGTACCGTCGCGATCCAACGCACGTCTGCTTCTTCAATGAAGACACGATGCGCTGGATCGCGGGGAGATTTGGCTGGGAAATCCGGCTGTCACCCAATATCGCGATCTTCAGCACCGCCTGATCGGGTCACCACTTTCACTTCCCAAACGCTCGCTTCAGTGCATCCGCTGCCATCTGCTGAGCTTCGAGTGCCTTGTCGATCACGGCGGCCATCCCGAAGAATTCGTGATTCACGCCGGCGAACGTTCTTTGGGTGGCACTTACCCCGGCGGCTTTGAGCTTCTCCGCCAGCATCTCACCGTCTGATCGCAGAGGATCGATCTGGGCGTTGATGATTGTGGTCGGCGGTAATCCGGCCAGGTTCGCCGCAACGAGGTTGACACGAGGATTTGCCCTGTCCTCCGCACCGTTCAGATAATTGTCGAAAAACCATCCCATCATCGCGCGATTAAGAGGCTTGGCCATCGCGTTCTCGACGTACGAGGGGGTGTTCATGTCAGTGCCTGCAATCGGATAGACGGAAACGATGGCCAGCGGCATCTTCACTCTCTTGTCTCGGGCCATCATTGCGGTCGCGACCGCGAGGCCTCCGCCCGCACTCTCCCCGGCGAGAGCTATTTTCGCCGGGTCGCCCTTGATCGATGATGCGTTTGCCAGCGCCCATTCGTAGGTCGCGTATGCATCGTCGTGCGCTGCGGGGAATTTGTGCTCAGGTCCCTGACGGTAATCGACCGAGACGACAACGGCATTCACAAGCTTGGAGAGCCCTCGTGCCCCACCGTCGTACACTTCCTTATCGGCAATTACCCACCCGCCGCCGTGATAGTACACGATTACAGGAAACGGTCC
>JAYUWU010000068.1:0-42543 GCA_043753365.1 Gemmatimonadaceae bacterium
GATCTCGAGTTCCTGGACGGACGGGATGAACTGATTCCAGTTCGCGTCCCCGACTTCGCGGATCTGCGAGAGGGACTCGCGGGTGATGCGCATCTGGAAGTTGTCGAACGCGGGCGCAAGCGCCTCGACGTCGATCGCGTCCCCGAATTTCTCCCTGAGTTTTTCGAGAGTCGCAATGCTCTCTTCCTTCAGAATTTTCTGCCAGTCACTCATGTGACATCACTCCATGCGCCATCCACTCGGTGAGGGCGCGGCTTTGCAGGCGTTTTGTAAAAGTGATCCGGTCATCCGCCGGCGCGTAGAAATCCCGCGCGCGCGCAGCTTCTGCATACCCGCGACGGAGATAAAAGCCCCGCGTGTTCTTGTAGTCGGATCGGGACGATGTTTCGACTACCACCATTCTGGCGTTCTGTCCCTTGAGCCTTCGCTCGACCTCATCGAGGAGGATGGTTCCGCTGCCGGATCCCTGCGCTGCCGGATGCACAGCGATCCAGTAGAGATCGTATGTGCGGTCAGTGCCGGGCGTTGGTCCGTAGCAGGCAAAGCCGGCCAGTTCCTCATTCGGGGTGAAGGCGCCAAGAAAAAAATAATCGGAGCTGGCTTGAGCATTGTTGGTAAAACCTGGATGAGCAGCATCCGCGCCAGAGGGCGCTCCAAACGCGGAATCGAACAACTCGAGCGCAACGACAACTTCCTCATCGCGAAAGACGCCGGTCGCGACGAGAATGTCACGCACCCTGTCGCGATGTTTTCCCGTTATGTCTCCGACAAGAATCCTCGGCGGCGCGGGAACTGGCGGGACCTTCTTCGAAGGAGTGAACCTGATCACGGAGCTACCGCCAGCAGCTTTTCCATACCGGAGAGACGAAGTGATCGTTGCCAAAGTTCCGGATCCGTGTCGATCTTCTGCAGCAGGCCTGCTTCGCAGACGCGCCTGATGAGCGCGCTGTAATCCATTCCGGCGACGCGGGCCATCCGCGCGAGCCCGGCATCAGTCGCTATGTCGGGGTTGGGGTTCACCTCGAGCAGCCACGGCTGGCCGTCTCCGTCGATTCTGAAATCCACGCGCCCGTAACCAGTCCCGCCGACTGCGCGCCATGCAGTGATCGCGATCCGCTCGAGCTCGCGAGTGAGTTTGACCGGAAGGTCGGCTGGGCACGTGGGCGTTGCGCCGAGATCCTCTTCGCTTCCAGTGATCCACTTCGACTGGTATGACACAATCTTCCACATTCCGCGCGGCATGTCGCCGAAGTTGATCTCGGCGATCGGGAGAATCTGGTCGTCGACAATTCCGACGTTCACCTCGCGGCCCTCGATATAACGCTGCACGACGATATCGTCCCACCGCTGGTGCATGGCCAGCAGGCGCGCGGAAAGTGCTCGCGAGCTGCGAACGACTGAGCGTTGCTCGATACCGATCGACGCGTCCTCAGCGGCAGGCTTGCATATCGCCGGAAATCCGACGCTGGCGACCTTCTCGCCCCTTCGCGAGAGTGCCCATCTAGGAACCGGAAGGCCGGCGCGGTCGAGCAGGGCGTTGATGATGTTCTTTCTCAAACAGAGCGCTGCGGTCGTGCTCGTGTTGCCGGTGAAGGGAATGCCAAACAGCTCGAGCACAGATATCACCATTGGCTCGAACGCGGCAACGCCGTCGATCCCCTCGCAAAGATTGAAGACGAGATCGAAATTCGCGCGACGAACGCGCTCGACCCATCGTCCGTCGGGATTCACCGGGACGCGGACGTGCTGGTGCCCCCAATCTTCGATGGCCTTCTCGACAGCCTCGACGGACTCGAGAATCAACCCGTCAGGGTTAGTCCCGAGAGCAGACAATCCGTCAAACAGAATTCCAATTTTCATGTCGCGCCCTCCCCGGCGCTTTCCGCTTTTATGCGGCGCGCTCGCGTCTCAACGACCTGCTGCCGAGAGCGACGCTCTGTCGCGCGGCAGCAAGCTTCAAACAGGATTGAATGAGCTCGTCGTAGCTCATCCCCGCCGCGCGGGCTGCTTTCGGGAAGCAGGAGTTGTCCGCTGGGTTGGGAAGAATGCCTGGGAGAGGATTGATCTCCACCACATTTGGTCGTCCGGCTGAATCGAGCCTGACGTCGATGCGCGACCAGTCGCGACACGCAAGCACGCGGTACGCCTGAAGGGTCACGCGCTCGATCTCGTGCCTGAGAGATTCATCGATGGGGGCGGGACAATCGAACATCTGGAGGGGCCGCTCCGGGCGGTCCCATATCCACTTGGCTTCGTAGCCGTAGATGGGAAGCGCGCCGGCGGGGAGGGAAGCGAAGTTCATTCCGACTATCGGAAGAACTTTCGCATCACCTCCGTTGCCGAGCACCGCACAGGTAAACTCGGCGCCAGGGAGATACTCCTCGACGATCACCGGCTGGCGGTAGGTCTGGAGGAGATATGCCGTCTGCGTTGCAAGCTCGTCTGCAGTTCGGCAGAAATTCCGTTCCGTGATTCCCTTTGACGAGCCTTCGTGGACCGGTTTTGCGAAAACAGGGAATGGCAGCTTCGCTGTAGCGGCCAGATCCTCCAGCGATGCGACCATAGCGAACCGTGCGGTGCGGACGCCGTGGTAGGCCAGCGTCTCCTTCGTCTTTGCCTTGTCGAGGCAAAGCGAGAGCGTCAGGGGGTCGCTGCCGGAATATGGGATCCCATAGAACTCGCAGATCGCCGGGACGTGGGACTCGCGGTTAACTCCGTGCCTCCCTTCAGCGATATTGAAAACGATGTCCGGCTTGGCGCGACGGAGTTTTTCGGGAAAAGACTCGTCAGCCTCCAGGCGAATCACCTTGCCGAGGGCAGCGAGGGCGTCGGCTACAGCGTCGATCGTCTCCCTCGAATCCCATTCAGCGAATTCGTCGTTTATAGAGGGAGGTTCTTCTTCGGCACGGGAAGAATCCCCGTCAGCCGGGGAAATCAGCGCGGCGTCAGTGGTGCTCGAGTCTTCGGGTTTCTGGTTGTAGGCGAAACCGATTCGAGTCATTCGGTACCTACGAAAATGCGCGCGCGCGATTCATGGAACCGAGTATATAAACCACTACTATGGATTGCAACGCAGAATTTTGCGCGAGTGGAATTATTTTTTCACGCTGTAAATGCCTGCCGGTGAAACGGTGTCAGGTGAGCGAGTCTTCAATCAGACTTTGTGGTAGACGATTCTCGCCGCTTCGGCGCGATCTCCCGCCATGTAGGTCTCGAAGTCCGAGAAAAACGCCGGTGCTTCCGCCGACAAAACCCTGATGATTGCGATAGCGCAACGCCTGATCTCGAACTCGGCGCCTTCAGAGGATCTCAGCTCGAGCATGGTCCGCCAGGCTCGGGCATTACCGGTGACCACAATTTTGGTCTCGGTCGAATTCGGGAGAACACCGCGTGCGGCCTCGCGCGCCATTTTCCGGCGATGGACCTTGTCCTGCACCCACGAATAGCGTGTCATCAGCTTTTCAACGAGTGCGACGTAGCTCGCCTGGGCGGCGTCGACCTGCGCACGCCAGGCTGACTCGAGCGCGTCATCACCAATGACTGCAGGCGGCATCACGAAGTTCGCTTCCGACTCGTCGACGTAACGCTGCGAAAGCTGCGAATACGCAAAACCTGCGCGGTGCCTGACGAGCTCGTGTGTCAGTGACCGGCTGATTCCCTCGAGCAGAAGCGAATAGTTCGCATGCTCGAGCACGCTGCCGTGCCCCTGCTTCTTGATATTCTCGAGGTATTCGCGCGTGTCCCGGCTCGCCGGGTTTTTCTGGCTCATGTAGCAGAGCCTCCCGGCAAATTCCGCGAGTCGCTCACCGTCGGTGCTTTCGCCGAGCCAGTTGACGGGAAGGTGTGACGGCTCCGTGAAGGTGGGCCGCGCGAGCACTGTGATTTTTGGTTCGAGGAAGATCATAGTCGGGAAAAATTAGCAGGCTTGGATGCGTTGCGTAGGCCGGGCGCGAATAGCTAGCGGAGCAGGTCGAGCCTGAGGGTCGCATAGGATTTGTTGTCGGCAACGGTATCGAGGGCTCGGCGCGCGGCGGCAGGAAGCGGAGCAAGAAACGGATCGTACTTCACGTCGCCAACAGCTTGCTGACCGGGCAAGGCGACCTTCACTCCGGGATTCAGTATCCCTCGCGGATCGAATGCATTCTTAACGGCGGCGAATAACTCGAGCGACCGTGTGTCCCAGACGAGCGGCAGCAACGGAGTCCTGAGTCTGCCATCACCATGTTCACCCGAGAGCGTCCCACCGAGCTCCGCGGTTAGAGCGACGACATCCTCGAGCAGTCCATCGAGTTGAGTCCGCCAATCCTTCTGGCTCACGTCGATGAGCGGGTTCACGTGGATGTGCGCGTCGCCAGCGTGCCCGAATATCACTCCGCGGATTTCACGCTCGTCCAGCGCCGCGCGGACACCGCGGACATAATCTGCCAGCCGATCCGGTGGCACGGCGCCGTCCTCGATGAACTGCATTGACCTCAGCGATGGGTCGAGTCGCGCGAGGATAGGGCTGGCCGCGTGGCGCAGCTCCCAGATCTCGAGCTGTTCCGCCGCCGCGCGCGCGATTGTCACCTGCGTGGCACCCGCCGCACTGAAGGCTTCTCCAAGCTCATCGGCGCTTAGCGCTGCATCCTCGAAAGTCTCCGACTCGACTTCCGCCAGGAGCACTGCTTCTGTCCCCGCGGGCACCGACGCGAGCGCTGCGACTCGCGGTTGCCCTCCGCCACTGGCAGCCACGTCGAGAAACGTTCTGTCGAGCAGTTCGCAGGCGACTGCTCCCGCTGAGCGTGCGACGATTGCGGCAGCTACCGCGTCATCGAGCGACGCAAAGGATCCGAGAATTCCGGCGGTCGCTCCGGGGAGAGGATCCAGCCGGAGCTTCACGCCGACAACGATAGCAAGGGTGCCTTCGCTCCCAACGAGCAGGTCGAGGACTTCGTCAGAGCGTGAAAACGAGGCTATCGCGTATCCTGACGATTCCTTCACGACTCCCGCGTGTGATCCGATATCGTGCGGGAGATCAACGAGCAACGGCCGCGCGCCAGACTTGAACCGCGCGATTGCCGGTATCCGCAGGAGACTGTCTTCTGCGATCGCACCCCTTTCGATCACTGCGCGAGAGCCATCATCGAAAACACAGTCGACGGCTAGAACCCATTCACGCATCGCGCCAAGCAGCATGGAATGAGAGCCGGCGGCATTCGTGGAAACCATTCCGCCGATCGTGCAGAACTCGCCGCTCGAGGGATCAACCGGAAAACGAAGCTCACTGACCGCTGCCTGGCGATTTACGTCACCGCGAAGCGCACCCGGACCGACCCATACTGATGGCTCGTCGACATCGATGTCTCCGATCGAATTCATACGACTGAGATCGACGATCACTCCCGGTCCGATTGCGCCGCCGGCCATGCTCGTGCCGGATCCCCGCGGGACGAGGGAAAGCGATCGCTCGCCCGCCCATTTCACTAACGTCACGACATCCTCGGCGTCGAGGGGGACAGCAACCGCCGCGGGGACTATCCGGCCGATGCCTGCTGCTTCGGAATAAACCGCCCGCGCGAGCGAGTCGTGACGATACTCACCCCGAAATCCAACGGGCGGGATGTGACACGACGTCACAGACCCAGCCCGTTCACCTTCGGCGGGTTCGCCGAGTAGTCGTAGAAGCCCATGCCTGATTTGCGGCCGAACATTCCCGCGATCACCATCCGCTTGAGCAAGGGCGGAGGCGCGTACCGCTTCTCGCGATATTCAGTGAACATGATCTCCGCGATCTTGTACGTGGTGTCGAGACCTACGAAGTCGAGCAGAGTGAATGGACCCATCGGGTGCCCTGCTCCAAGCTGCATCGCCTTATCGATATCTTCGACGCTCGCGACATTCGCCTCGAGCGCGTTGATCGCGTCGAGCATGTACGGGATGAGCAGCAGGTTCACTACGAATCCTGAATTGTCCTTCGCGCGGATGGGCTCCTTGCCGAGCTTCTTCGCGAACTCGAAGGCGGTATCTGCTGTCTGCTCGCTCGTCGTGATGGTGCGCACGACCTCGACGAGCTTCATCAGCGGAACGGGATTGAAGAAGTGCAGCCCGAGCATCCGGTCGGGGCGGCCACATGCGGCAGCCATGGCGGCGATCGTAAGGCTCGACGTGTTCGATGCGAAGATGGTCTCCGGCGGACAAATCGCATCGAGCTCGATCCACATCGCGTTTTTCATGTCGAGATCTTCCACTACGGCTTCGATCACTATGTCGCAGCCGACGAGATCGGAGATCGCTGTAGTGAAAGTGAGTTTCTTCATCGCGGCGTCCCGCTGCTCTGGCGTCACCTTGCCCTTCTCGATTCCCTTCGCGAGAACTTTCTCGATTCCACTCTTCGATTTCCCGATCAGCGAATCGGAAATCTCGCGAACGACTGTGTCGAACCCCGCTTGAGCAGAGACCTGGGCAATGCCGCTTCCCATGAGTCCGCCGCCAAGCACGCCGACCTTCCTTATCTCTTTCACTTTGGCCTCACGGTATTTCCGAATTCGAGCCGGTCGAGGGCCTGCTCGAGGGCGAGTTGCGCTTTCATGACATTTTGCCGGTGTCCCTTGCCAACCTTGTAGCCTGCACCCGCGCCAAGCAGGGTGGGAACAGCAGCGGCTCCGCCGAGGAGGAGGAACGCGTCGGGAACGAGAAAGATCGAACCCGCCACTGCGACCATTCCGCTGCCGAGCACGCCGAAAACGAGACTTCCGAAGCCGGTGCGAACGCGGGCGCTACGACTCTCGCTTAGATCGGCGTCGAGTCGAACCAGGACACGCTCGGCGTCGACGGGGATGATCGTAGCTGCGACCTGTGATGCTCGCGTGAGATAGAACCCGCGTCCGCTGATGTTGAGCCCGCGCTGGATCTGCCCGATGAAGCCGGATCGTGGCTCCCACGTGATACGATCGGGAAACCGGCGTTGTACCTGGAGCGACTCTTCACGCTGCATCCAGTTGTCGATGGCCGTGAGAACCTGGGCGGGCGTGCCCTTGATCGTCCGGGATGCAGTCGCGATGGCAGGTCCCGTCACGCTCGCAATAAATCCCTGCTCCTCCTGAACCGAGATCCGCGAGCGTTCCTCGGCCAATGCCTGCGACACGACCGTAGGACTGATGCCGGCTTCCTTCGCAATCTCGACGAGCTGGCCTTCGGTTAGCATCCCGCTCTGGTCGGTCGTCGAGTTGGCTACCTGAAGCTCGGCCGCGCGCGCAAGAACCCGCTCAATGGCGGTCCGGTCCAGCGGCGACTTTACGGGGGCTGGCAGGTTCGAAGGGTTATCGGGCATCGGGGTAAAGATAAGGGCTCGCCCTTTGGGACGAGCTTCTTGTGCGCTTCACGATGCCGGAACTACAGGGGGAAAGGAGGTCTTGAAGTGCCAGGAGTTTTTGAAGGTCAACCGGGCGCGGCAAACGATGCTGTAAGTTCAAGATCGTCGGGCCTTTTTTTTTAAGCTGCGGAACAGCCCCCGCTATGAAGATGCCGGAGTCAGTTCTGGTTTTCCCCCTAAGTGAGGGATTCCTGAGCACCCGGAACCCATGGCGCCAAACTCCAGCACCCCCTTCGATAACTCCTGGCACTTCAAAAACTCCTTTCCCCCCTGTATTTCCGGCATCTCCGAGTTCAGAGGAGCCGCCAGGACGAAGGACTAGATGCCGCCCAGGACTACATCGATTTGCCGCGAAATTGCATCGCGAATCGCGTTCGGCAGCACGAATGCCTGCGTCATCGATGTGACAGGATTCGCACCGACGGTGCGGTTCGCGGAACGGAGATAGTACCGCGCGTATCCGTCGAGCAGTTCGGGCGCCACTTTCTGAAGAAGCATCGCACCGGCGCGCACGGCACCGACAGCGATGTACCGATCAGCCAGGCCCATCCGTGCATCGTTCGGTGTCACGTTGTCGCGGACTGCGGTTGCCGTGATCTGGCCGACGATCTCATGGACGTACACGTACATCGCCTCGCGCGCATCTGACTCGCGTGCAGGGAATCCCACCGCGACTGAGTTCTGTGTCTTGCCGGCCGTGAGTGTGCGACCTTCACCGTTCAGCGGGAGGGACAGCAGGATTTCGCCGCCTGCCTGCTGAGTGTTGTTGAGGAACTGCTGGAAGCGCGGCTTCCACATGTTCTGCCACTCGGTAGTCACGGCGGTCACCACCGGCGCGCGCTCGCGCTGCTGCTGGTCCCAGTACGAACGGTAGAACCGCGTGTTCTCGTCGCGAATCGACTGCATGTACAAGCGTGCCCAGTCACGATCCGCGGGAAGGGGGAAGTAACCGGCGAGCAGCGCAATGAGCTCTGCCGTCTCGCGATCCCCCGCCGCGCGTGGGTTTCCCTCGGCCCGATGGAAGATGTCCATTGCCTGCGACATCTCATCGAGGTTGCCGAAATACTGCGCGACGAACTGGGCGTTGACGAGATCGTTTCTCAGGGCGAAGCGCTCGCGGAGTCGCGCCATGTTGGCGTCGAGCTGCGAGTTCGCGTTTGCGCGGCGCCGCAGGTCGTTCATCTCGGCCTTGTATCCGCGGCGGAAAAAGGGGACGAGTGTCGTGTCGTCCTGAATCAGAGCGAAGCCGTGCAGCCACAGATCGACGTGGTGCTGAGTCCTCACCGGCCATTCGGTGGGCGGTGTTACCGACCCCTGATCGTTAGGGTCGACGCCAGTCGCAGGGCCGCCTGCGCTGGCGCAGGCACCGAGCAGCGTCACCATGCCGACAACTGAAGCAAACCGCGCAAGTGAAAACATCGCTTTCTCCGGGTAAGCGCCGCGAAGGCGCGTCAGCCCGGCCTGAAACTACCGGGCGCTAGTTGATCGATTCGACTATCAGCGCTATTCCCTGTCCGCCCCCGATGCAGGCGCTTCCAAGGCCATATCGCTTGCCTTCTGCACGAAGCGTATGCAGTAGATGGGCCGTTATCCTCGCACCCGACGCTGCAAGGGGATGGCTCAGGGCAACCGCGCCGCCCTGGCGGTTGAATTTCTCGCGGTCGATCCCGAGCTCCCGCTCGACGGCGCATGCCTGCGCTGCAAAGGCCTCGTTTACCTCTACAATATCCATGTCCGACAGCGCGAGGCCAGCGGCAGAAAGTGCCTTCTTCGAGGCCGGCACAGGCCCGATTCCCATCACCTTCGGATCTACTCCGGCGACGCCCCACGAGACGAGGCGCCCAAGCGGCTTGAGCCCGCGTTCGCTTGCGAAAGCTCCGCTCGTGATAATGAGTGCACCTGCTCCGTCACCGATTCCCGATGCATTGCCTGCCGTGACGACACCATCTTCGCGGAACACCGGCTTTAGTCTGGTAAGGCCTTCGATTGTCGTATCGGGGCGGATGTGTTCGTCGCGCTCGAACATTTCCGTCTTCCGCGTCTTCGGATTCCGCACCTCGATCGGAACAACCTCATCGGCGAATGCGCCGGCGTTCCACGCATCGCGAGCGAGCTGCTGTGATCTCAATGCGAATTCATCGACAGATTGACGGTCGAGCTTGTACTGGTCAGCGAGATTTTCTGCGGTCTCACCCATTGCGAGATTCACGAAACTGTCGCGCAACGCTTCCCAAAGCGTATCCTCCAGTACTGGAGATTTGCCGAGCTGAGTTCCCCATCTGACGCGAGCCACGTGCGGTGCCTGCGACATCGAGTCAGCCCCGCCGACAAGGCAGACGCGCGAATCGCCAAGTAGAATTTCGTGCGCTCCACTCACTACTGACTGAAATCCCGAGCCGCAAAGCCGATTCAGCGTGAGCGCAGATGAATCGAGGCGGCATCCCGCCTTCAACGCGACGTGCCGCGAGAAATAGGCGGAGTCCGTGGCGGTGAAGAGCACGTTTCCAAGTATCGTGCTGTCGATGTCAGTCGCGGCAATTCCAGCGCGCTCGATTGCCTTTTTTGCAACTTCAGCCGTGAGGTCCGCTACAGGCATGTCGCGAAGTGTTCCGCCGAAGGTACCGAACGGAGACCTTACCGCCGAGAGGAAAACAACGTCGTCCCGGGTCATTGCCCGACTGTTCGGCCGCAGGTTACGCAGAACTTCCAACCCTTCTCGAGCTCGCTTCCACACGCGGGGCACCGTGACACCGACAGGTTGTTTCCGCAGTGCGGGCAGTACACGACATTGCGCCCTTCCGGCAGCGTGCCACCGCAGAACCTGCAGCCTTCCGGCACTGCCGCACTCATCATCGACGACAGAGCGGCAGGCGCGGACTTGAGCATATCATTCGGTGGTGGAGCAACCGGCGCAGGCGATGCAGACGGAGCTGCTACCTGGAACATCGCTGACACCGGCGGCGGAGGCGGGGCAGCGGGCGGCTCCGTTGCTTTCGGCGCGCCGCCGTCCTCGACACCCGAAACCGTCAGTGCGCGGATTCGTCGCAATGCCTCGGGTGCGAGCGACACCTTCGAAGACGCGAACTCGCGAAAGGCGCCGGGATCCATGTGCGGCGACTCGATCTCCGACCTGAGCTTGTCCCGCATCGACTGATCTGTCAGCAGATAATCCCTCTCTCCCGACAGGAGTCGCATCATCGCAATCTCATAGTCCTGATTTGTCTCGATCCCGAGCTCACGCCGGTGATGACGATAGGGTATGAGCGTCTCGTAGAGCTCCTGCACGGTGAACGGAAGAGTGAGATACTCGGAATGGCGGTGGCGGATGTTGCTCACGAGCCGATGAAATACGCGGTCTAGATCGTCCATTTTCTCGGGCTTGGCTTGAATGTTCCGGATTCGGGAAACGGTGCTGTCTCCCTCAACCCACTCATCTTGGTGCTGCGGGAACCGAGCCAGCTCTCGAACTCCGAGGGCACCAGCCCGTGCGACGATGACTGTTCCGCGGCGGCGCGTGTTGCCAGATGATTCGCGTACTCGTTCTGCGGCTGTCCGTTGTGTCCGCGGACCCACGTCCATTGAGTCTGGAACGGGTCGATGCACTGCACTGCGCGCTTCCAGAGCTCGAGATTCTCGATCGGCCCGCCTTTTCTCCTCCATCCGCGGGCGATCCAGCTCGCAACCCACGCGCGCATTCCTTCGACAATGTATTTGGAATCGCTGGTGAAAACGACGCGAAACGGTTTCTCGAGCTTCGACAGCTCTCCGAATGCCTCGATCACAGAACGAAGCGCCATGCGATTGTTGGTCGTGGCAGGTTCAGAGATCCAATAGTCCCAGCGTACCAGGCCGCCACTCTCAGGGTCGAACAGCTCGACCAGTCCTCCGGCTCCGCCCGGGTTACTCCCCTCGCGACCATTGCCAAGGCAGGATTCATCGGCGTAAACGGCGACGAGTGCAGGCGGCTCTCCATCGGCGATAACCCGCGCTTTTGGCACCGGTTCGTCGACAAACAGCTCGTGATTCAACGCGGCACGACCTCGAGGCGATCTATCTCATCGAGAAACAGCGTGATGATCTCCCCGGTTGTCGGGTGAAGGAGGTCAACGGCCTCACGCTGCCCATCTGAATGCAGTCGCTTCGGGATTCCGACGTACTCGGAGCCCCGGCGATATATCGACACGCGCTTCTCGTTGGTGATCGCACTCTCGAGTGAATCGTACTGCCGGTGGTTCAGCTGCTTCACGCTATTCTCCAAGCTCTTCATTCATCCAATTGGTTGCAAGGCGAGAGAGAACCGCTGTCGCCTGCTCGATCTCGCTGACTGGAACGTACTCAACCGCAGCGTGCGCGAGGGATATGTCACCCGGTCCGAAACAGATTGCAGGAATTCCAGCCGCATTCAGCAGGGCTGCGTCGGTCCATGCACTCAACCCCTCGATCGGCGCGGCCAGTCCTTCTGATTCAAGCGCTCGCGCGAGACTCTTCACAACCGGTGCCATCTCGCTGACATCACTTGGCGCCTGAGCGGTGAGCAATTTGACCGTCGCATAGAGGTCCGGACGGCGTGCGCGTACGCGATCGCACGCGGCCTGAATCTCATTGACCGCGTCCTCTGTCGACTCCCCCGGGATCGTGCGGCGCTCCATGGCGAGCGTGCACCGATCCGGATAGGTGGACATCCCGGTTCCTCCCGAGATCGTTGACGCATGCAGTGATGCCCGCCCGAGGAGGTGGTGCGTTCGATCCTGGAGCCCTGTCGACTCGAGCGTGGCAAGCTCGGCGAGTACGAGGCCGGCAAACATGATGGCGTCGACGCCGATGTCGTATCGGCTGCCATGGGCTGCGCGTCCCCTGAACTCGATCTCAGTCCATACGAAACCGCGATGCGCCGGACAAATTGCCAACCTAGTCGGCTCGGTGAGAACCGCATGCTCAGCCTCGATTCCGCTTGCGAGGAGTGCCCGCATTCCGAGGCTTTCGTATTCCTCATCGGCAACCGCGGCGATAAGTATCTGCCTGCGAGCGCTTTCGCCGGACACGTGGAATGCATTCAGCGCCGCGACGCACATCGCAGCCACCCCGGATTTCATGTCTGCCGAGCCTCGCCCGTAGACCCGGGCTTCGGCGATGTCGGCCGACCAGGGGTCGTGAGTCATCCCTTCGACGCCGACAGTATCGAGATGTCCCGCGAACATGAGGGCCGGCGTGTCACGCGGGCCAATGCGGGCTACCAGGTTCGGCCGTCCGGGGGCGGCCTCTGGCAGGTCCACCGTGAATCCCCACCGCGACAGGAGATCAGCGAGCTCAGTGGCGATCGTGCGCTCGCCCGGCGACTCGGGTGCGAGGGTTGGATTTCGCGAATCGATGCGGGTGAGCGCCCGGGTCAGTGCAACTGCGTCGCCTTTCGGAATCTCAATGGGCATCGTTAACGCGCTCCCGCGTTAAAACGCGGGAGCTGAAAGTGCTACTTCCTGTTGGCGGCTTTTCCGGCCGGCTTCTTCGCAGGTTTCTTCGCAGGAGCGGATTTTTTTGCTGGTGCGGATTTCTTGGCTGGCGCCTTCTTCGCAGCCGGCTTCCTGGCCGGAGCAGCCTTCTTCGCCGGTGAAGCCTTCTTTGCGGGAGCGGCTTTTTTTGCTGCCGGCTTTGGCGCTGGCTTGGCAGAGGGGGCTTTAGAAGCAGGTGCCTTTGCGACCGGCCTCGGGTGATGGTCCGTCGCCGGCTGGTGCGACGCCGATTTGAGCGGGGCCATCGGCGCCGGTTTCGTACGCTTTGGCTGGTGCTCCTCGACCTGGCGAATCAGCTTGTCGGCTTCGTCCTGGGTCATCTGCCCACGACGAACCATATACTGTACGAGGTCGCGTGCGCTCTCCATGACAAATCCGCTGAGGCCAGCCGCGGCGTTCACAACGTCCTTCATTGCGGCTGCCATCTTGCTGCCTGCTTCGAGGCTGATCTCATGCGCCTTTGCCGCCATTTCGGCGACGGTGTCCTTGACGTCAGCTCCGCGATGACCGGGACTGCGTCTTGGCGGAACCGGCGGAGAGCCTTCGGCGGGCGGTGTAGGGGCCGTCGCTGGCTCGGCCGACTTTTCGTTCTCAGCCATCACTCGCTCCTGATTTATCAAACTGTCGGCGTTGGATTTCTGGGGGGAAACACACCACCTTGGCCCGCGTATCCACAAGATTGCGGCGGAGAGGGTGGCAAACGGCGCTAAGTATATGATTTTCCTTCACTAAAACAAGTAAGCATAAAGTGAGGCGGGAGGTAGACTTTTCATAGTAAAGACCGAGACCATTGAACGAAGAGCGCGACAGTATTAGAACATTTAGCCGACATCATATGCTGAGTAACATCAATTGCCTCGATTTAACCCGCGTGCTGGCAGGGCCACTCGCCGCCATGATACTTGGGGACCTTGGCGCGAATGTGATCAAAGTCGAGCGTCCGGGCGTCGGCGACGACACCCGGGGATGGGGTCCGCCGTTCGATGACCGCGGGGAAAGCGCTTACTACCTGTCGATTAACCGGAACAAAAAAAGCGTCGCCT
Source organism: Gemmatimonadaceae bacterium (assembly GCA_043753365.1). Classification (GTDB taxonomy): domain Bacteria; phylum Gemmatimonadota; class Gemmatimonadetes; order Gemmatimonadales; family Gemmatimonadaceae; genus UBA4720. Next base: position 13,902 of record JAYUWU010000068.1, read on the forward strand.
TCGACTTCGACGAACCTGCCGATGCAGCGTCCGTCCTGGACCTGGCGCGTGAGGCCGATGTCGTTATCGACAATTTTCGCCCGGGCACTCTCGAGCGCCGAGGCATCGACCCGGAGAAGCTCCTGGAGGATAATCGCAGCCTGATCTGGTGCACGATCACGGGATTCGGTGAGGAGAGTTCGCGAGCGGGCTACGACCTCGTCGCGCAGGCCGAGTGCGGCTGGATGTCGATTACGGGTGAGCCGGGCGGCGATCCAATGAAGGTCGGTGTTGCACTGGCCGATGTCATTGCGGGGAAAGATGCCGCAATAGCGATCCTCGCCGCACTCGTGAGGCAGAGTCGCGGCGACGAGCCCGTGCCCGCAGAAGATAGGCGCATTCATATATCTCTCGCGGCCAGTGCCACGGCGTCGCTGATCAATGTCGGGCAAAACGCGCTGGTCACTGGCGCCGATGCGAAGCGGTGGGGCAATCAGCATCCCAACCTCGTGCCCTATCAGCTCTTCCACGCATCGGATCGCCCGTTGGTCGTCGCGGTGGGAACCGACGCGCAGTGGAAGGCGTTTGCCATCGCCGTGGGACTCGACGAGCTCGCCGATGATGAAGCGCTCGCGACGAACGCCGGGCGGCTCGCACACCGCGACCGGGTAGTCTCGTTGATCAGCGAATCGCTTCGCGAAGAGGAGGCGGGGGAGTGGATGATGCGCCTTGGTGCCGCCGGTGTCCCGTGCGGAGTTGTGAAGACAGTGCTCGAGGTAGTCAGCGAGGCTGAAACTTCAGCGCTCACTGGTATTGCGCCGGGTGTGCCTGGCTCAGTTCGGTTTCCTCCGCCGCGACTCGATGAGCATGGTGAGGAGATCCGCACAAAAGGCTGGAGAGCGTTTTGATATTTTTTTTCGGAGGGATAGTGAGGCCGTGCAAATTCTCTGTCGCGAAACCCGCGAATGAATTACACTAGCGACGTGACTACTACTGCACCGTCCCCGGCCCCCCAGATCGATCAGGCTGATGCGGACCAGGAGATCATCACTCGCGTTCTTGCCGGGTCCAAGGACGCATTCGGCATCCTGATCCAGCGCTACAGTGATCCGCTCTACCGCCACGCCCTCGGGATGACAGGAAGTCCTGATGTTGCCGAGGACATTCTTCAGGCGAGCTTCATCAAGGCGTATCAGCATCTTGGTGAAGTTCGCGGAAGATTTGACGCGTGGGTGTTCCGGATCGTCGCCAATTCGTGCAAGGACTGGCTGAAGAACATTCGGCGGACGCATGTGAGTTATGAGGAAGACGACCAGCCGTCGTCGTTCTCGACGCCGGAGGAGGAGATGGATCGTAACGAGCTCCGCACGGATCTCGAGTACGCGCTCGCTCGTCTTCCGGAATCACTGCGCGAGGCGTTTGTGATGAAGCACGTCGAAGGCAGGTCGTACGAGGAGATGGCGGTGCTGCTCGAGACGACAGTCGGCGCACTTAAAATGCGGGTTCACCGTGCGCGCGAGGCGCTCCAGGCACTACTCGAGGAGAAGTACGCATGACAGACGAAAAGTCGGAGGCCACTCCCGACAAGCCGGTATACAGGAAGACGCCCCCCGCGACGCCCGCAGTTCAGGCGTGGCTCGACGGTGAAGTGCCGCGCGAGGGACTCGCGACGGCCGATGAGCAGGAGACAGCAGATCTCTGGGCAAGGATCAATCAGGAGGCGGAAACGCTGAGGCAGCGGCATACGCCGATTCACGTTCAGAGCAGAATCCTGAGTTCTCTTCCGGCGACTCCGACCGTAAAGGACGAGGTAAAGGAGGAAAGCGGGTTCAGGCTCAGCACGACTGCGGCTGCAATTGGCGGCATCGCGATCCTTGCAATCGGCGCTCTCATCGGGTTCATGCTGGTCAACTGAAACTGTAGTTCTGGATTGGCGCGGCCTGCCGTTTGCAAGCCCCCCTTAGCGTCTGCAACAGACAACGCTTACCAAGAGGGGGAAGAATGAAGCTCAGCATGCTGATAGTAGCAGCGGGAATTGTCGCGCTGCCGGCGATGGCCAGTGCCCAGGATCCTACGCCAACACCGACGCCCACCACCGCGGCGGCCAAGGACTCGAGCCTCGAGCCGAAGCCAGTGCCACCGTCTGATGGAACGACTTGCCCATGGGGATGCCCGGGATCGAGTGGTGCAGCGGGACTCACCGGAATTCAGTTCCTCGCGCTCCAGCAGGAAGTGCGCGATCGCAAGTGCGGCAACAACCGCGTGACCGGCCGTCTCGATGCGGCGACCCGCATCGGGATCCGCAACTGCGCCCGCAAACTCGGTGTAGCCAATAATGCTGCGGCAGTGCTCGTCGCCATGAACGTCGGCTTCAGTGCCAGCGATGTGAACATGTCAGGTTCGTCGGGGGGCGGGAGGGAGTAACGTCCCTGCTGGCTTCGCCTCCAGCGAAGTCAGACCTGAGAGAGAGGAAAAGGCAACGAGAGTTGTAGTGGGGGGGTGGGGAGCTGATCCAGCGTCTCATCCCCCTCGTCTTTTGCGGTGTTCGACCAGCCTGCCACGCGATACTTGCGGCACAACGTCTCCCAGAATTTCGCGAGCCCGTTGCGGTACCGATTGCCAGCGTGATGACTGTATGCGTATGTGTTGCGGTAACGCTCTTCGAGATGCGGAAACTCCTGCGCGATGAAGGGGATGTAGCGATCGCGCGCGCTTGTTCTCAGTCGCAGTGCGCACGCGCCGACATATGTGGCGCCCGCCTCGCTGACCCTTTTCACCAGTGCCTCGAGATCTGACGGATTGTCGGTGATGCCGGGGAGGACCGGCATGCAGTTGATGCCGGCATCGATGCCGGCCTCGCGAAGGCGCGCGAGCGCCCGCACGCGTGACTCGGGGGTCGGCGATCGCGGCTCGAGCTTGCGTGCGAGATCGCGGCGCAGTGTGATGAGCGAGATGTGAATCGAGAGCCGGGAGTGCCTGTTGATCCTGGAAAGCACGTCGATGTCGCGCGTGATCAGCGGACTCTTCGATATGATCGTGACCTTGAGTCCGGGATGATCGGCGAGCACTTCGAGAATTCTGCGCGTCACGCGAAACCCGCGCTCCGCCGGCTGGTATGGATCAGTTGCCGTGCCTATTACTATCGTTTCGCCCTTGAGAAGCGCGACGTGCCGGTCGCTGCCCTGGCGCAGCGTCCGCGCCAGGACCTCTGGAGCATTGTCCTTGACGAAGATGTTGCGCTCGAAAGCGAGCCAGGGCGGCATAACCTCGTAGCGCTCGCTCAGAACGGTTTCCATCCGGTCGCCGTCGCTTGCGCGTTCCATCACGTAGCGGTGCGTGTACCGGGCGTAGCAGTACGCGCATCCGAACGCGCAGCCGACATACGGGTTGATCGACCAGAATCCCATTCCGGTCCTATCGGGACCGTTAAGGACGTTCTTTGCGAACTGCTGGTAATAGCGGATGTCTTTCTGCTCGCCGACGACCGGCAACAATCGCGACTGTCGTTCGAACGCATCGCCGAAAAGTGCTCCCTGCCTGGCGATGAGTTTTTTCCCGGATTTCGTTCGTGCCTTCACGCGCTGCCTCCATACATCGTACCCGAACATATACCGAAGCTAGCCGGGGCGATAGTCCATCCAAAGTCGTTCCGAGCGGATTTCTGGGGTTGCTGCTATGTTCCCGCCGTTGGTGCGGCGCACTTGTTGAATGAAAGGGGGACACAACCATGACAGAGCTCCTATCCGACATCGCGATCCAGCGTGAGCTGGGTACGCTGCCTGGCTGGTCACGCCGTGGCGATATCCTCACGCGGACGTACCAGTTCAGGAAGTTTCTCGAGTCGATCGCCTTCGTGAATCGAATCGCCGAAGCGGCTGAGGCGGCCGATCATCATCCTGACATCGACATCAGGTACTCGAAGGTGACGTTATCCCTGAGTACTCACAGCTCGGGCGGGATCACGCAAAAGGATCTCGACCTGGCGCGGGCGATCGACGCAGAGGGCGCAGAACCGGCGGAGGGGGAAAGTGACGGGGACCTCGCCTGACTGACGATTGCGGACTGCGGACTCACGGCATTGCGTACTGCGTGCGTATTGCGGGCTGAGAACTTCGTACTCAAGGCACTGCGTACGCAGTAGTGCGGAGTACGCAGTTAGTCCGCACTACGCAATTAGTTCGCAGTACGCAGTGATCTTTAACCCCGCCTTCCCCCAAAGATTCGCAGGAAGGCCATGAACAGATTCAGCAAGTCGAGATAGATCGCTACTGCCGCGCTCACGTATTCATCCGGCCCGTACGTGTTGCGGATGCGCCACGTATCGAAGACCAACAGCCCGCTGAAGACCAGCACCGTGACGCCGGCAAGCCAGAGATCCATCGCCGGATTGCGGAAGAACATGTTGAGCAGGGACACCGCGATCAAAACCCACAGGCCGACGACGAAGAAACTGCCCCACGCGCTGAAATCCCGCCGTGAGACGAACGCGTAACCGGTAAGCACCGCGAACGTTCCGATCGTCAGCAGTGCGGCCTGAGTGATCAGCCCCGGCTGCTGCTGCCCGTACACATAAAGAGCAGGAGAAATAACGATTCCCATCCCGAACGTGAAAAGCAGCACGAGCCCGATGTTCGCCGGGAATGCGTCACGCGCGCGCAGCGCGAGGAACAGCGGCGCGAACATCGCGAGCATCGCGATTATCGGATGCGCTGCGACTGCCTGAAGGATTCGCGGCTGTGACAACGCGAACATCGATCCTGCAATCGTGACGAGAACGCTCACAAAGACCAGCGAATACGTCCGCCGCACGAGCGTCGCGCGCTCGGCGCCGGTCCTGACGATGGTTCCGGCAGGTAGTGAAATGCCCATCAATGTCTCCGGGTGGTGGGGGCCAGACCCGATTATACACCGGGGCGCAGCTATTGGTGCGTTCCACTTACATCGAGTGGCGCCAAGCGATGCGCGCGGGTTTCATCCAGCCTTCTCCAGTGAATCGAGGAGGGCAGGAAGCTCACTGATGCTCTCGAGGAAGAAGCTCGGATTGTGCGGCTCCAGCTGCGGTCGTGTAAACGGTCCCCATAACGCGGCGACAGAAAAAACGCCGGCGGCGTTGCCCGACTTGATGTCGTGCGGCGAGTCGCCGACGAACAACGCTTCGTGTGGCTCGTATCCCAGCTCCTGAAGCGCGAGCCGCACGGGAAACGGATCAGGCTTGTGAAGCTCGCATGAGTTCACGCCGATTCGCGTCTGCATCATCTCGAGTGCGCCAAGCCATTCAAGCCCGCGGTCCATCATCTCGTTGCTCTTGCTCGTGACGACGCCCATTGGATTGCCACGGCGTTCGAGCTCGCTCAGCGTCTCCTTCACCCCCGGATAGGAAGCGGTCAGCACATCGTGCTGCGCGCGCTGAAACCTCCGGTATCTGTCGGTGACCGCTTCGATCTCTTCATCCGTGTCGATGTACGCCGAGAGCTGCGTGCGAAGCGGTGTGCCAAGTGTCGCGATCCACTCCTCATCAGTCGGCGCTGGCGTTCGGCCTTCGAATGCGTGATGCACACATGTGAGGAGGAGACCGATCGAGTCGATGAGGGTGCCGTCGAGGTCGAACAGGACAGCGTAGCGTCGTTTCTGCATCCCGTAAAATTAACTGCCGCCGAAGAGTGAGCTCACTGGATGACCTCGATCGAAATCCGCACGCCCGGGATTCGAGCGAGAGCCTTGTCGAGAGTGAGAAATTCCGCGTCCAGCCCTTCGGCGAGTGCGACATAGGCGGCGTCGTATGCTGTGAGGTTGTTCCTCAACTGCCAGATTCTACTTAACAGCGGTTCGTGCGAGTGACGGTGTATTGGAAGGTCAGCGAGATCGCGCAGCGCTTCCTCTCCCCGCGCGGAGGGCAAGTCGCCCGCTCGCCAGTATCTCCTGATGACCTGCGCCACCTCGACATCGATCAGGTGCGGCGCGTGAAGCGATTCGTTACTGGAAAAGGCGCGCTGAATCACCGCATCGGCCTTCTCGAGACCGAGCAGCATCTCGATGACGGCCGACGCATCGATAACGATCAACGCGTTTCCCGCTCCGCACGCACCGCTCTCGCCGCTGACTCGCGTACCTTCGCAGGAGCGCGAGCCATCAGCCTCGCCCTCACCTCGGCGGGAGTCGGACGCTCGGCTACCGCCCTTACTTCGGCGATCAGGTACTCGGAAAGGGACTGACCATTCGCGGCAGCGCGCACCTTGAGCTTTCGGTGCAGATCGTCGGGAACGTTCCGAAGCTGGATCATTATTGCCATGTGAATAACATGTAAACATGTGCAACACATGTCAACAGAGTTTGGCGTTCGAGCTGTCGGCGGTGGCGTCCATACCCTCCGTCCGTGATATTTCGAACAGGATGTCTACCACAAACAACGCCGCGTTCAGGCGCCTGTTCGATGATCTCGGCCCCGTCGACCAGGTGGGGATAGAGGAGCGCGTCGCGAAATTTCAGACGCGCAGCATCAAGAAGAAGTCGAAGCTCTGGGGCCTCACGACCGCGGTATCGATGGTCGACCTCACGACGCTCGAAGGCAAGGACACGCCCGGCAAGGTTGCGTCGCTTTGCGCGAAGGCCCGCCGTCCGTCTGATGATCCAGATGTGCCCCCGGTCGCCGCCGTGTGTATCTACTCGGCACACGTGAAGACCGCGGCGAAGCTTCTCGCCGATACGCCAATCAGGATCGCTTCTGTCGCGACTGGATTTCCGGCGGGCCAGACTCCGATGAAGGTGCGCATAGTCGAGGTGAAGCAGGCTGTCACGGACGGTGCTGACGAGATCGACATGGTCATCAACCGCGGTGCATTCCTCGCCGGAGAGTTCGCCAAGGTGCAGGATGAGATCGCGGCGGTCGTCGAAGCGTGCGGTGATGCGACGCTAAAGGTCATTCTCGAGACAGCGGAGCTCGAGAGCTACGACAAGATTCGCGCGGCGTCGTTCATCGCGATGCAGGTGATTCGTGAAGGCGATTTCATCAAGACGTCAACCGGAAAGGCATCGGGATCAGCGACGCTCGGCAACACGCAGGTAATGCTCGAGGCGATTCGCGATTTCTATCTCGCGACGGGCCAGGCGATCGGGATGAAACCGGCGGGCGGAATCAAGAACGCCAAGCAGGCGCTGCATTACCTCGTCGCGGTGAAGGAAACGCTCGGCGATGCGTGGCTGAATTCCAGCAGATACAGATTCGGGGCGAGCTCGTTGTTGAATGACCTGCTCCGGCAGATCGAGAAGGAAATGACCGGAGCGTACCAGGCGCCATACTATTTCACTGAAGCGGCGGAGAGTTACTGATGGCAAACACGAAGGTCGTGCCCAAGCCTGCTATCAAGGGGTCGCGTCAGGTATCGAAGAACGGGTCGCGCCACGGATCGCGGGTTGCCGTGCCCGAACTCATTTTCGGCGACCTGTGGGAATACGATCCGGCGCCCGAGACGGCTGACCCGAAGATCCGCGAGCAGTACGAGCTTTATATCGGCGGCAGGTTCGTCGCGCCACGCAGCGGGAAATACTTCGATTCGATAAATCCTGCGACGGAAAAGGTCGTGTCGCGGATTGCTTTGGCGAATAGCGACGATGTCGATGCAGCTTTTCAGGCTGCTCGCAAGGCATACGACTCCGTCTGGCGGAAGATGTCGGGCAAGGAGCGTGGCAAGTACATCTACAGAATTGCGCGGCTGCTTCAGGATCGCGCTCGTGAGTTTGCTGTCGCGGAGACGATCGATGGTGGAAAGCCGATCAAGGAATCGCGCGACTTCGATGTGCCGATGGCCGCTGCCCACTTTTTCTATCATGCCGGATGGGCTGACAAGATCGAGTACGCCATCCCGGGCGTTGAAGTCGAGCCGCTGGGAGTAGTTGGTCAGGTGATCCCGTGGAATTTCCCGCTGCTGATGCTCGCGTGGAAGCTTGCCCCGGCGCTGACGATGGGGAACACGGTTGTATTGAAGCCCGCCGAGACGACGTCGGTGACGGCGATGAAGTTTGCTGAGTTGTTGAACGAGGCCGAATTGCCTCCAGGGGTGGTGAATTTTGTCACTGGCGCTGGTGAGACTGGCGCGGCGGTGATGGGCCATCCCCTGGCGGCAAAGGTCGCGTTCACTGGATCGACGGCGGTTGGAAAGCGGATCATGCGGCAGGTTGCCGGCACCGACAAGAAGATGACGATGGAGCTTGGCGGGAAGGCTGCGAACATCGTGTTCGATGATGCGCCAATCGATCAGGCTGTCGAAGGAGTCGTGAACGGGATCTTCTTCAACCAGGGCCATGTGTGCTGCGCTGGATCACGACTGCTCGTGCAGGAGTCGATCTACGAGACGTTCGTTGCGAAGCTCAAGCGCCGTATCGATGTGCTTCGAGTAGGGAACCCGCTCGACAAGAACACTGATGTCGGCGCGATCAATTCACGCGCGCAGCTCGATCGGATTACAGAGCTCGTCGAATCGGGGACGACTGGCGGCGCGACGATATATCAGTCTGCTGCGTGCAGGTTGCCCGGGAATGGCTTCTGGTTCAAGCCGACAGTGTTCACTGGCGTGACGCAGTCGCATCGAATTGCCACTGAAGAGATTTTCGGGCCGGTGTTGTCGGTGCTGACGTTCAGGACGCTTGAAGAAGCTGTAGAGAAGGCGAACAACACCGCGTATGGATTGTCGGCTGGTGTGTGGACAGACAAGGGTTCGCGGATTCTCAAGATGTCGACAGAGTTGAAGGCAGGTGTCGTCTGGGCGAACACATTCAACAAGTTCGATCCGTCGTCGCCATTTGGTGGATACAAGGAGTCTGGCTTCGGGCGTGAGGGTGGGCGACAGGGTCTGCTCGATTATGGGAAGATCGTCTGATGGCGCCGTCACGACTGCCGGTTACGAAGACGCCAAAGGTTTACGTGGGCGGTGCCTTTATCCGTTCTGAATCGGGTCGCGTGTTTCCGATCTTCGAGGATGGAAGGGAGGAAGGGAAGTTTTACGCGAACATTCCGCAGTGTACGCGGAAGGATTTGCGGAATGCGGTAGAGGCCGCGGCAAAGGCGGGGCCTGACTGGGCGAAGCGGACTCCGTACAATCGTGGCCAGATTCTTTATCGGCTTGGCGAAATGCTCGAGGCGCGTGCGCCGGAGATGGTCGAAGCTTTGACCGTTGGTGGTACGTCGCGTGGCGATGCGGAGAAGGAGGTGCTCGCATCGGTCGATCGACTGATTTACTACGCGGGCTGGGCGGACAAGTACGCGCAGGTCATTGGAAATACAAATCCCGTTGCTGGTCCGTTCTTCAACTTCACGGTTCCTGAGCCGATGGGAATCATAGGTGTGATCGCTGGTGATTCGGCGCCGTTGCTCGGTCTTGTTTCGCAGATCGCTCCGGTGATTGTTTCGGGGAACACTGTGATCGCGCTCGTGTCGGAGACGCAGCCGTATCCGGCGATCGTGCTCGGCGAGATGCTCGCGACTTCCGATCTGCCGGGTGGTGTGGTGAATCTTCTTACCGGATTCAGGCGCGAGCTGCTACCGACGTTCGCGACGCATACTCACATTCGCGGAATGTCTGCCGTCGTTGATGCTGAAGAGCGGAAGGAACTCGCGCTCGGAGCTGCTGACTCAGTGAAGCGCGTGCGGACCCGGAAGTCGGAAGGAAAGGTCGACTGGTCGTCAGACTCGGCGCAGGGGGCATACGACATCAAGGACTTCATCGAGTTCAAGACGACCTGGCATCCGATCGGGGTATAGTCGTTCAGACTTTGATCGCGAGAATCCGACTATCGACTTTCGTAAAAAGTCATTTTTTCGATGCGCGCAGTACTTTGGCCTTCACCTCGTCGGCCCAGTTCAGCACGAGGATTGGTGAGCCGGCTCCGAATCTGGCCATTACGAAGTGGTTGCCGTCAGGGGTCACGTCGTAATCGGCAGCAACTATCCCGTTGCCCAGCTCGGCTTCGAACAGGGTGTCACGGCTGACGACGGAGAATTCAGGTGTCGTTGTGATCCGGGCCGACATCAGCCAAGGGCCACGCGCGCGGAAAAAAATCTCAGTACCGGCGGGCGACCATACCGGCTGGCTGCCGCCGTCCGCAGACACCTGATACTGCGCCGCCGCGCCGGTCATCGAGCGGACGTAAACTTCCTGCCTTCCGGAAACCGTTGAGACGTAAGCCAGCCAGCGGGCATCAGGAGAGATCCGCGCCATCGGCTGGCTGGTCGTCGTCAGAAGCACCGTATTTGCCGAGGCCGGGGCCAGACTTACTCTCGTCAACGCCCGTTGGCGCTCTGCCTCCTTCCAGATACTGACGATGAAATAGTCGCCACGCGGGGAAAACACGGGCATGTTCGCGCCTTCCAGAAGAACAGCCGGCGCAGCGCTGCCGTTCCACGGCTGCCACCAGACGCTGGACGGTCCAGTCGAATCCTGCCGCACCCATGCGACCATCCGGCCGTCAGCCGTCCACTCGGGCGCACTGCTCCGCTGATCGCTGGTGAGAGGAGTCACCGTTTTTGAAGTTCGATCGTATATCCAGACGTCGCTGGTTATTCTATCTACCCCGCGTTTTACTGTCGCGAGCGCGATTCGCCGCCCGTCTGGCGAGATGCGCGGCAACCGATATACTTGCGACGGGGGGAGCAGGATCGTCGCCTTGCCGGACCGATCAACTTCCAGGAGGCCCGCACCGACGCGGCGTGCGCCGTAAAAAAGCGATCCATTGCGTGAAACCGCGTAAGCCCCAGCCGCATTCCCTCCCACGAAGACGCCGTCGAGGATGGTAACCTCGGGCCCGGTGACCTTGAGGCGATCCGGGTCGAACGGCACGGCCGCAACTGTCCCGTCGCTTCTCGTGAAAACGAGGTGGCCGTTGTCGAGGTACCGGGGGTTGTCGCCTCGCACTCCGAGCTTGATGATTTTTTTCTCATCGAGCCCGACTGCGGCAAGCTCGCCAGGCAATGCAGCCTGGACGAGCGCGAAGACCACCGCCCTTCCACCAGGAAGCATGGTTGGCCTTTTGTGCTCTACGAGCAGCCGCGGGTCGGCTGGGGTTACAACCGTAATTCGCTGAGTGCCGCCTCCGGACGCATTGACGCGCCAGAGTCCAAGTTGCCCCTCCCAGTTCTTCTGGAAAACGATTACGTCGCCTTCGCCCCATGCGAATGATCCGACGGAGTCAACGACATGGGATATGGTTCCACCACCGACGGGCATAGTCTTGATCGCGCCGGCAAGAGCGAACGCAATGGTTTGCCCGTCGGGCGAAAACACCGGGTGGTTCGCGCCTTCAGTGCCTGCCAGGCGGCGAGGAGTCAGCTCGCTCAACTGCTGAATGAATATTTCATTGCGGGTCGGTCCGCCGACGTAAGCGATCGACGACCCATCGGGAGCGATGGCAAGTGTGAAACCCCCTATTCGCGCCATCGCATCGTCGGGCAGCGCCAGCGTCAGGCGAACCGGGGGCCCGCCTGGAGTTGCGGCCTTTCGTGAACTGAGCTCCCATCCCGCAACCGCGAGCGACAACACGGCTGAGGCGACTGCGGCGCCTGCTACGATTCGAAACTTTCGATCAGCCGACGACGCTGCCGTCGCCGGCCGCAAGCGCGTCGCGATCCTGCCTTGCAGAGCCTCCGCGAATTCGCGCGCCGTCGCAAATCTGTCGGCCGGTAACTTTTCCAGAGCGCAACTGATCGCCGCTTCAATGTGCTGCGGGACAGCCGGCCGAAGTGTGGTGATCGGCCGCGGATTCTCCGTCATCAGCTTTGCGATCACCGCCTGCGCTGTCCTGCCAGAGTGAGGAGGCTCGCCGGTGAGCATTTCGTACGCGACGGCGCCGAGCGAGTATACATCGGTGCGCGCGTCGATCACCCTGTCGCTAGTAGCCTGCTCGGGACTCATGTACTGCGGGGTACCAAGTGACAGCCCGCTTTGAGTAACGCGCTCGCCCCCCGCCCTTGTGACAGCTAGCGCAATTCCGAAATCGGCAACTGCTGGCTGTCCGTCGTCGAGCAGGATGTTCTCGGGCTTCAAGTCGCGGTGAATGACTCCATGGCGATGCGCATAGTCGAGCGCGCTCGCGACCGCGACAGCAATCCGCACCACTTCGTCCACAGGCAACTGTCGCTCGCGATCAAGACGCCCGCGAAGCGTGTCGCCTTCGATGAAGGGCATTACGTAATAGAGCAGGCCATCGCTCTCGCCCGAGTCATAAAGAGGCAGAAGATTCGGATGGTGCAGATTCGCCGTGACTCGAATCTCGGAAAGAAATCTTTCGGTGCCGAGAACCGCACCAAGCTCCGGATTCAGCACCTTTATTGCGACATTGCGATCGTGACGGATGTCGCGGGCTAGGTAGACTGTGGCCATTCCTCCGGAGCCAATCTCACGCCGGACTTCGTAGCGTCCCGAAAGCGCGTCGTTGAGTTTTTTGGTTCCGTCCATTAAGCAGACCCGCGCTGTTCAGGTTCGACGTCAACGATGAACCATATCTAACGTAGGGAGAAGACGGCGCACATGCCACAAAACACTGGCGCGATGGTCGGGCCCGGATTCAGTCCAGTGGGTGACTGACAAGAACGCGGGGACTACCGGCCGCACGATGACCGATGGCGTGAGAAACTAGTCTGGCCTTTCCACCCCGAAGTGGAACTGTGAACGCGCAAGCAGATCCACGTACACACCTTTTCCGATAACCCTCGCACCCAGCTTCTCCTTGAAGCGCGCTGCCGGTGTGTTGAAGATGATCGTCACGCTGTAGCACCGTCGCCGTCCCATCGCTGCCAGCTCCTCGTAACACCGGTAGCGCATCCACCGCGCGAGGTCGCGTCCCCGCAGCGACTCGATCGTATAGGCATCGAAGAGTGATGCTTCATCGTCGTGCAGGTCGAACAACGAGTGTCCCTCGATCATGCACTGCCGGAGATTGCACCATGTGAATGCGACGACGCTCCCGCCCGCCCTCACGCCCAGGCACATTTGTCCGGAAGCGAGACGCGCCTGAAGATCGGTTTCTCCCATGTCTCGGCCAGGCATCATCGCCAGCTCCGCCATGTCGCCGCTTCCGAGAAATGAAACCTCGAGATCGCCGATCCCTTCCGGAAAATCCGGAGGCTCGGCGCAGTCGAGTCCTTCCATATAGAGGTGAAATGGCTCGATCCGGAGTCCTAGCTTCGACACAGCGTCGATCGAAACACGCAGAACCATTCCGTACCACGGCACGCCGCGCTTGTAGTACCGAATCTTCGTCAGGCTTCGTTGCAGCAGCGAATCAGCCATTAGGCGTCATCACCGACGTGTGGCCTTTGCAGCGACAAAACTTCCGAAGTAGTAGCGCAACCGTGTGTGCTCGAGGCGCTGTGCCGCGATCAACGCACGCTGGACGACCGACACTAACGGGCGCCAACGAAGCTTCCTCGCAACCGTAACTGCCGCCACGGCCACAAGCCGCGGATTCTGAAGAATTGCTGTCGTATCCTCTACCGTGAACCCAGCCAGCTCGAGCTCATTTCGCAACTCCCGCACTGTGTACGAGCGGCCGAGATAATAGGGTGTCCATCCCATCCGGTTCACCAAACGAAGCAGAGGGTCGAAAATATTCTGCCGGTTATCGAGAGTGACGATGATCCACCCCTCTGGAGCCAGCACGCGGCGCAGCTCACGAAGGCTTCGGCCAAGGTCGCGCGCATCGGGGAAATGGTCGAGGGTCGACGGGCAGATGATCAGCGTGAACGAATAGTCTGCAAAGGGCAGGGCGCGCGAGTCCGAGCTGAGATAATGAGCGACCGTCGAAGCATCCCTGGCAAACGCGCGCTGTGCCACCGATGGTGAGATGTCCATTCCTACCGCCATCGCGCCCATCGAGGCAAGTGCAGTCAGATAAGCATCGGGACCAATCGACTCTTCGAATAGATCGGTCTTGAGTACGCGCCCCGCCGCGGGTATGCCGCCCCATCGCTCGATGAGGTCGAGATGCACACGCCGCTTCATCTCGCCAAGAAAATCGTCGAGGTAGTGAGGCGCTCCAGCCATCCGCTGCACTCTGCTCCAGCGAGCGGAACCGGTTATTTCTTCCGCTGGCGTGCGAGGCATCAGCTTCCTTTCGGACATGGGCGTAAAGGAGGAGATTCAGGTGAGAACGTTACACTTGCGGAGAACACGAATCCACAGACATAGATCATGAGCGGCAAAGCTTCGCTCTTCCGTCGCCTTTACTGGAACGCATTCACCGCATGGCACGTGCGCGACGAGTCGAGAATGCCGTTCCGCTCGCTTGACGAGATCACGGCAATTCAGAATGCGCGTGTCCGGTCGATTGTCGCCCACGCATATGGCACAGTTCCATGGTACCGCGAAACAATGGACGCCCGACGCCTCGACCCGCGTGACTTCCGGACTGCCGATGACCTCGCACTCCTGCCGTTCGTAACTCCGGGTGAGCTGGCGCACAATCGAACCAGGTTTGCCTCGCGCGGCTTCACCGGCGCGCAGGTCCTCGACATCGCCTCGAGCGGAACCTCGGGATACGCAAAATCGATTACCTACGACCATGCCGCCCTTTTTCTCGCGCTCGCGCACGGGCACCGCCAGCGCCGCGTCATTTCGCATTTTACAGGCAGGACCTTCGGCTACCGCGAAATGCGGCTTGCCCGGGATAACAGCGTCGCCTTCAGGATTCGTGACTTCTACGAGGCGAATTCGTGGCTTCCGCGAGCGGTGGAGCTGGAGCGAAGCCGCGCGTCGACCGTAGACACCTTTGAGTCCACGATCGCTCGATTGAACGAGGTGAAGCCCGACGTCGTGCACGGTTGGGGAGCCCACATTGGCGCCATTTTCCGACACGCTGCCCGTCACGGACTGAAGGTGCATCGACCACGCTGCATCACTTACGGCGCGGAGCGGATGCCGGACGCGGATCGCGCGCTCATCGAGCAGGACTTCGGGGTGCCAATCGTCTCGACATACCAGGCGGCGGAGGCGTTGCGCATCGGCTTCCAGTGCGAACAGCGCAAGGCGTTTCATCTCAGCATCGATCACACCGCGACACGAGTCGTGGACGAAAACGGGAACACAGTCGCGCCAGGCGAGCGCGGGGAAATCGTCATCTCGAATCTCGTCAATCGTGCCACCGTGCTCCTGAATTACCGGCTCGGAGATGTCGTGACGGCGAGTGCCACAGCGTGCCCCTGTGGCCGAACCCTGCCTGCCATCGATACTATCGATGGGCGCAGCGTCGATTTTCTTGTGCTCGAGGACGGCCGCAAGATGCACGGGCTCGTGGTCATTACACCGTTGATGCGGGTGAGCGGAGCAGTCCAGCTTCAGCTGACCCAGAAAGAAGTCCTGAGCTTCACGCTTCGCGCGGTCTGCGCAGATCGGGATCAGGCGGATCGCATCCGCCAGGACTTTGACTCGGTACTGAGATCACTCCTTGGCGATACGATTCAAGCGGACATCGAGTTCGTGGATACGATCGCGCCGGAAGCCAATGGAAAAGTGAAGGTGGTCATCTCCCGTATCGCTTTTCCTGAATGAACAGGTCGTCCCACAACTGAACCATGAGGACGGACATCAGCGCCCGATCAAGGTTCGGCTCTCCACGATCGAATCGCGCCCGGAGGCCTGCAACAGCAGAAGGATCGAAGTATCCGGTGCGCCGCACCTCGACATCCGAAAGAAGGTCGGCGGCGAATTCCGGCAGTGGCGCGCTCAGCCAGTGCCTCACGGGCGCCACCAGGCCGCGCTTTCTGCGCTCGATAATCTCTCCCGGCAGCGCCCGGCGCATTGCCTCGCGCAGTACGTGCTTCTCGCGCAGCCCGCGCATCCTCAACGATGGCGGAATTCGCGCACAGAACTCCACCAGCACGTGGTCGAGAAAGGGAACCCGTGCTTCGACCGAATGGGCCATCGATGCGCGGTCGAGGCCGAGCTCGATTCGGTCCGGAAGCCGGATCTTCATCTCGTAATACTGGAATTGGGAGAGCGGGTCCCAGCTTGCAAACGCCTCCGGCAGCTGCAGGTCATCACCCGCCGGCAACTGGTTTGCATCGAGCAAGTGACGCACTTCAGCAGAGAGAATGTCCATCCCTGATTCTGAATTCAGCGGCGAGGTGAGACGTGTATAGCGATCCATCCTCATCTCTCTGGGACCTGCATGCACGCGGCTGGCACGAGGGTGGCGCTTCCGAACGGCAGCACTGGCGATACGGCGGAACCAGGGGGGCAGTCGCGAAAATGGACGCAGCGCCTTGTCTACCTGGAAGTAGTCGTAGCCACCGAACAGCTCATCTGACCCCTCGCCGGTCAGCACCACCTTGACCCGCTCCGCCGACGCACCGGCCAGGAGCATCCGCGCAATATCGATCCCGGTCGGCAACGGATCTTCAGCATGCCAGAGCGCCTGTGGCAGCAGCGCGATGTGGTCCGCTGTGCACGTCACTTCACGCGCGTCGAGGTCGTAACCGGGAAAGTCATAGAGAAGTTTCTGCGAGCGGATCTCATCGAAATCCGCATGCTCGAATGCGAGCGTGAACGTCGGGATCTTACGCTGGCCGAGGCGGCTCATCAGCGCGACAACAGCGCTCGAGTCGAGGCCGGCGCTCAGCCAGGCGCCAACGGGAACATCGCTCATGAGGTGCAGCCGTACAGTCTCAGTGAGCTGTTCCTCCAGTGCCTCCGCCCATTCGCTGGAGCTCAGCCGCGGCTGGACTTGCGCCGAAAAGTCCACATCCCAGTACTGCTGAATTTTTGCCTGACGATCCTCATAGAGAAGAAAATGGCCGGGGGGAATGCGGCGGATATCTGTGAAGAACGTTTTCGGAGTGCGTGCCAGGCTGAGTGTCATCAGGTCGGCGAGCGCGGCCACATCGAGCTTCCGTTCGATGCGTTCGGTGGCGAGGATCGCCTTCTGCTCCGAGCCGAAATAGCAGCCGTCGCTGCTCAGTGAATAGTGCAGCGGCTTGATGCCCAGTCGGTCGCGCGCAAGCATGAGGCGGCGCTTCTGCGCATCCCAGAGCGCAAAAGCAAACATGCCGCGGAGGTGCTGGACGCAGTCGACGCCGTGATCCTCGTACAGATGAACTATCACCTCGACGTCGGAATGTGTTCGAAAAAGATGCCCGGCCGCGATGAGTTTAGTGCGCAGGGCTTCGTGGTTGTAGATCTCCCCGTTGCACACAACGGTAATGGACCCGTCTTCGCTGGATATGGGCTGGTCGCCCGTCTCGAGGTCGACGATGCTGAGACGTGTCATACCGAGGCCGATTCCCGCGGCGGCGTGAAAACCGCGGCCGTCAGGGCCGCGGTGATGGAGGGTCGCCGTCATCCGGGCCAGCATCTCCTGCTCGACCGGGCGTTCGCTGTCTGAATACGCTACGCCACAGATTCCGCACATTTGGTGAGCTCGAAGGTCGGTTCCGGAAACTTAAGCCGGGATGCCGCGGCTACTGAACCCAGGCCTTCACCATTGAGTAGACCGCGGCGTCCTGATACAACTGTGAGTGATTCAAGCACGCAGTCTGCGTATTGGTGGCGCCGTTGAGGATTGTGCTTCGCTGCGGATTGATCACTTCGTCACAAGCTGACCACCACGTGCCGTAGCGGATCACCTTGCCCGGCGTTTCGTCTTTCTGGTTGAGCGCATTGAGAAACGACGAGTTCGGCCGCATCTCGAGGCATGCCGTCTGGCCGCAGAACCAAGCCGTGTTCGTGCCGTGATTCGGCCCGGCGAGTGAGACGAATTCGTCAACCTTGGAGCCGCCGCCAAGGTTTTTGATGTAGTAGCGAGCGGACAGCGTACCCATCGAGTGGGTTACGATGTCCACCTTCGATGCGCCGGTCGCCGCGAGAATCTCATTCACTTTCGCGCTGAGTTCCTGCGCCGTTACCACGTTTGATTGTCCGCTGTAGTAGCTCCAGTTGTAAAGCTCGGTCGTTGCATACCCATCCGCGATAAAGCGATCCAGCATCGCGAACCAGATCGCGCCGCTCGAGTTCCAGCCGTGGACGAATAGAATCGGGTTGCGCGGCTGCGGTTGTGTCACGCGCGCGGTCTGCAGGTCCGGCCCGGTGAGGCTGTCCGAGGAGCAAGAAGCAAGGGCGAGGAGAGCAGCGGCGGCTAGAGTGCGGCGAGTATTACGACGGGTCATGTTTCGCTGGCAGAGGGGAACGGCAACATTAGAGTGAGCCCTTCTGGGCGTCAAGCATCGCAGCCGTCAAGCGGTTCTCATCGCCCTGAAACGCGCTGTGGCAAGCTCGAACAAGCCATACGCGACGAGACCAACGGCGACCGCGATGAACAGGTAGCCACTCTGCTCCCTTGCAATGAAATCGAGCGATTGCTCGACCCCGCCGGCCTGAGTCGGACTGTAATTCCAGCCAGCACGCGTGATGAGCAAGCCGATCACCCCAAATACTATTGCGCGGGCGATGATTCCAAAACGACCAAGTCGTTTGGTCCAGATACGCGTTGAAGAACTGGCGCCGGAAAAATCGAGTCGCTTCATGAATTTGCCACTGATGCCGCGATAAACCTGATAGATAGCGTAGCCGATAATGCAGAGTCCTGCGCCGACCACGATCCATCGTCCCAGGGGAAACCGAAGCGCGGTCGCGATAAGGCTCGAAGTCCGCTCCCCCTGACTGGCTCGGTGTGTCAGGATATATCGCAGCGTCCATACGCCGAGTGATCCGTAGATCAGGCCGCGAAATGCTTCGCCCACTCTCAGTGCAATACTGGTCGGTTCGTCACCGCGTCGCTCGGCATCCGTGATTGCGCTGATGAGACGCCAGGCCGCGTAGCCGAGCAAACCGACCGCGACTATGGCCTAAAGAACCTCTCCGAACGGCTCGGACCCGATTTTCTGAAGCGCGCCACGCGAATCGGTAGTCTCGCCTCCCAAGCCCATGGCCGCTTTTGTCGCAAGGAACCCGACGACCATGTAGACGATCCCTTTCACCGCATAACCCAGACGGCCGAGCCGCACGAGCCAACTCCCTGGTTTGCTCGTCGCCTCGATAATTCCTATTTCCATGTTGCTCCCGGTTTGAAAACTTCGCCGACGGGCATAATTCAAGATCCTTGCCTTGAATACGTCCTGCGCACTCCTGCAGACTCAGAATCAGAAATGCTTTCCCGCGATTGCGCCACGATGATCCAATTCGCTCCGTGATTACGCAGTAACTGGCGGACCCGAAACGGAGAGAACATGCCCGCAGGAATCGCCCCGGTTTTTGTCATGCTCGCATTGCTCACCGTGCCGACCGTAGCCACCGGGCAGGGCAAATCATCGGCGCAAACGGCAGCGACACGTGCTGCATCAGTCGACCAGACCCGTGAAGTACTCGAAGGATACTGGAAGAATCACGACCCGAAGTACGTAGCTGAGGACGCGGTATTCACGATGATGCCAAGCGGCGAAGTCATCAGTGGAAGAGCGGCGATCGCAAGGCACCTCGAAGGATTCTATCACGGAGCGCTTGACGCGAGGGCAGAGGTCGTGAATGCCGTGTTTGGCGAAGGCGAGGGTGTTCTCGAGGCACTCGTCGTGGGCAGGCACAGCGGAATTTTTTCAGGCATAGCCGCCACGGGTCGCGAGGTGCGTGTTCCGCTAAGCGTTGCTTACGAGCTCGAGAACGGGCTGATCCAGAAGGCACGCATATACCTGATGGTCAACGTGCTGGTGGCACAGATCAGCGACGGGATAGTGCCATCGCGTTAGCCCGGGTCAGCCGGTGTTGCGAAGGCCCTGCGCAACACCGCTGAGTGTCGTGACCAGTGCGTCCTGGACCGGTGACATTTTCTTATCGCCGGAAATTCGATCGCCTGATTCGCGCTTCTTCTTCATGAAGGAGATCTGAAGCAGCGACAATGCGTCGACGTATGGATTCCGCAGCGCAATGGCGGCCTGTAAGACAGTATTGTCATCGAGCAGGTGATCCGCACCGCGAATCTTCAGCAACGTCGCAACAGTTAGATCAAACTCACCCTGCAAGCGCTCGAACAACTCCATCTCCGCATTCCCACCCAGCTCCGCGACGTACTCCCGGGCAATTTCCAGGTCGGCTTTCGCGCACACCATCTCGATCTTCGAAAGAAGATCGTCGAAGAACGGCCAGCTTCTCGTCATTTGCCCAAGAAGCTCAATGCCATCAGGCTGGGATGCGATTTCGGAAAGTGCTGTCCCCACGCCGAGCCATCCCGGAAGCATGATCCGTGTCTGCGTCCACCCGAATCCCCACGGTATCGCGCGGATTCCGTCGATCCCCTTTGGCGCGCCAGGCCGATACGCCGGCCTCGAGCCAAAACGCGCGTGAGCCAGCTCGTCGGCAGGTGTCACCTTCTTGAAGAATTCAAAAAGCGCGTCGCCCTCGTGCGCGAGCTCACGGTATACGTCGAGCGATCGAGCGGCTATCCGGACCATCGTTTCCGTTGCTCGCTCGATCTCCTGCTGTGTCAGGTCATCGCGCCAGTCCGCGAAGCTCTGTATCAGCGCCCCCGCGAGAGTCACCTCGAGGGTGCGCTCGGCGATCGGGAGCAGCCCGAACTGCTGCGAGATGATCTCGCCCTGCTCGGTGATCTTGATTCGGCCACCAACCGTGTCCGGCGGAAGGGCTGCGAGCGCCCGGTACACAGGCGAGCCCCCGCCGCGTCCAACACTGCCTCCGCGACCGTGAAACAATCGCAGGTCGATCCGATGTCTTCTGCAGACATCTGCGAGTTTTTCCTGTGCGACATACAACGCCCAGGACGACGCGATGATCCCGGCATCCTTGCCCGAATCAGAATATCCGATCATAACTTCCTGCCGGTCACCACGCGCGCTCAGCTGACGGCGGTAGATGTCGTCAACGAACAATGCGTTCATGATTTCAGGCGCACCTTCAAGATCCGCGAGGGTCTCGAAAAGCGGGACGACGTCGATACGCGACACGGGCGGTTCAGCGGCCAGGTCGACGAGCCCGGAATCACGGGCAAGCAGCAGTACGCGCAGGAGATCGTCCGCCGACGCGGTCATCGAGACGATGTAAGTCGATATAGCTGACTCGCCGATCTCGCCCTGCATGGTCTTGATCGCCTGGAACGTATCGAGAACACGTAACGTCGCTTCGCTGACATTCAAATTCGCGCCGACGAGCGCACGTTTGCCGATAACCTCCTCTCTCAGTGCGTCACCAACAAGCGGCTCGACACCCAGCTTGGCGGCAATGTCGTCGAGCGCGGCTGAGTGTGCCGAAGCATGGTCGCGAACGTCGGTCACGAACCCGTGAAACCCGTGCGCTCGCACGCTCGCGGTCAACGGCTCGATGAGCGTGCGATGAGTCTGGAGCGCGCCCGCCGCGAGGAGCGTTTCACTCACCAGCATGAGATCGCGTTCAAACTCCGCTGCGCTCGTGTACGCATGAGGAAGACTCACCGGAGTTCCCGCGTCGCGCGAAGCAACAACGTCGCGGGTTGCACTGATGCGCGCGGCCATGAATGTCACTTTCAGCCGAAGCGGTTCGTCCTCGTTGCGTCTTGCGTTCGCCTCCCATACCGCAGGCAGAGCAACGCTGTCAGCCTCGAGCGATTTCCGCAGAACCTCGGGAATGTCTACGAATCGTGACGAGACAGAGAGCCTTTCAGCGAGATTGTCGAGGGCAATGCGATAACGTCCGAGCATGACGTGACTGGCGCGGCGCAGCGCTGCTATCGTCACATCAGGTGTCACGAACGGATTTCCATCGCGATCCCCGCCAACCCAGTTGCCGATTCGGAGCGGATTTGCGTCCCTCACAACCTGCGACTCCGCGAATTCATCCTCGAACGCGCGCACGAGCGCACCGCGCGCCCCCTCGACTGCATCGAGCAGTCGCGTTTCGAGATACCACAACACATTGCTGACCTCATCCATGACAGTCGGACGGTCCTGACGAACCTCCGACGTCAGCCACAGCAGCTCGACCTCGGCATCGAGAGCGTCCTCGAGCGCGTCGCGCTCCACGGCTGCGATTGTGTCCCGCCTCAGCAGCAACCCTGCAACCCGGGACTGGAGCGCTAGCAGCGTACGCCGGGATGACTCGGTCGGGTGAGCCGTGAGGACCGGTTGTACATCGAGGCGGGCGACAGCTGCAGCAACATCATCCGCCGAGTTGCCCCTCGACCTCAGCTCACTCATTGCCCATCGGGCGGAGGCAACCTGAGCGGGCGTGTTCTCACTCCTCTCGTACGCGCTCCGGCGGCGGACACGATGCACCTGTTCGGCTGTATTGATCAGGAGAAAGAACAGCGTGAAAGCACGAGCGGTCAAAGCTCCAAGCTCTATCGGAAGCGCCGACACTTCAGCGAGCAGCGTTGAGAGCTCCCTGGCATCGGTATCGTCGCGCCTCCGCGCACGACAAGCCTGTCGAAGATTCTCGACGGTTTGATATGCTTCCTCACCCTCCAGTCTCTGTATTACGCGCCCAAGTGCAGCGGCAAGCCTTCGTACGTCGTCGTGGAGCGGAACGTCCTCGGGCCGGGTGCTCGGGTCCGTCGGCACGGTGTCAGCCTGGCTGCTCTCCGTCATTCTTCCTCTGACGTGCTGCGGAGCGCGATGAACATCTCCTTCAAGTCAGCGAGCTGGTGATTCGCGTTGAGTCCGCTCGGGCTCGGCAGTACCCATAACCCGGCCGGTCCGATTCGCTCGACCTGCCGTCCGATCTTCGCATGTGGCTTGTCAAAGCCCGATCGAAACGCACCGAGTCCAAGCACCGCTACCCACTTTGGAGAATACTTCTTCACTTTTCGCGCAAGTGCCAGCCTGCCGGCGCGAAACTCATCGTCGCTCAGCTCTGCTGCGGTGGCGGTCGTGCGTTGCACGAGATTCGTCACGCCATAGCCGGATGCGAGCAGCTCCCTATTCTCCCACGGCGCCAGCAGCCGGCTGGTAAATCCTGCCGCGTAAAGCGCTGGCCAGAACTTGTTGCCGGGCCGCGCGAAATGGAGGCCGGTCGCTCCGGAATAGAGCCCGGGATTGATACCACAGAAGAGAATCCTGAGATTCGGCGCGATGAGATCGGGAATGCTGGTACCGAAGGCATTTTTCAGCTCATCCTTGGTAGGCTTACGAAAGCCTGTCTCGCTTGCGGGTCGCGTCACGGCTCTCTTCATTAAGCCAGTATGAACTCCTTCAACTCGCGATGCAAACTGCGAGGCCCCTTTCGGGCCAGCGCCACTCATTGGAGATAGTGTGACTGTTACTTCGACGGCGAAGATCAGGGCGAATTTCCCTGCTATGGAGCGAATCCATGAGGGATATCCCGTCGCGTACTTCGACGGCCCGGGCGGAACTCAGGTGCCGCGCCAGGTAGGTGAAGCCATGCTCGACTACCTGTACAATCACAACGCGAACACGCACTGGGCATATCCGACGAGCGCTGAGACTGATGCTGCGTTATTCGCCGCGCGTAAGTCAGTTGCAGACTTCGTAAATGGGTCGCCCGAGGAGATCGCGTTCGGCGCAAACATGACGACTCTCACTCTTCACCTTTCCCGGGCCATCGGGCGCCGGCTGAACGAGGGCGACGAGATCGTCGTCACCGAGCTCGATCACCACGCCAACGTCGATCCGTGGCGCGAGATGGCGCGTGACAGGAACATTGTCGTCCAGACAGTGCGCATGGACCCAGAGTGCGGCCAGCTCGACTGGGACGACCTTCGCCGGCAGCTCAACGGTAAAACGAAACTCCTCGCGATTGGCGCTGCATCCAACGCACTCGGCACGATTACCGACGTGCATGCCGCAACGAAGTTCGCTCATGATGCAGGGGCGCTTGTGTTCGTCGATGCGGTTCACTACGCACCGCACAATCTCGTCGACGTCAAAGCGATTGACTGCGATTTTCTCGCATGTTCGGCGTACAAGTTCTATGGACCGCACGTCGGGATACTCTACGCGAAGAAGAACCTGCTGGGCGAGCTCGACTTTCCGCGACTGCTGCCCGCTGATCACACCGCCCCCGAGCGCGCCGAAACCGGGACGCTCAACCATGAAGGAATTGTCGGGACGGGAGCAGCCATCGACTTCCTTGCATCGCTCAGCAGCGATGGCAGCACGCGGCGTGAACGCCTCGCCGCGTCATTCGATGAACTCCACAGCCGCGGAAGCGGTCTCGTGACTACGCTGTGGGACGGACTAGCTTCGATCGAGTCGGTGCGACTATACGGTCCGGAACCAGCGCTGCCTCGAACGCCGACGGTCGCTTTCACTGTCAAAGGAATGGCATCGCGTGATGTCGCCGTGCATCTGGCCAAACGCGGGGTTTTTGTTTCGAACGGCGATTTCTACGCGATGACCGTGGTCGAGCGACTCGGGCTGGCTGACCCGGGTCTTGTGCGCGCAGGATGCGGGATCTACACGACGGAAGCCGAAGTGCAGCGCCTGATAGAGGGCGTTCGGGAACTGGCCGGATCAGGCTGATCGAAACACAGGACGAGCCAGGGGTACGACCTGGCATACATATCGTAACGCCTGTTACTGAAGTGCAGTAAGTACAGGCTGTGCAAGCGCCGCCAGCTGGGCCCGCTCGGCAATACTGACCTTCTTGTTCGCCTCCATCAGTGCCGAGTTGACCGACGCGATCGCGACTGCGACTACGTCAGGCGCGGTAGGGCGATCGCCTGACTTGATTCGTTCGTCGAGATGACGCAGCCCGAATCGGGTAGCGGACATAGTCCACACTGCCGGCGAAAATCTTGCTGCATTCAGCAGGTCCTCATATGCATTGACGCTGTTCTTCGGCCGGGCCACCTGGCTCCGCAGCGCCACGAAGGTGGCGTGCCTTGCCAGCCCGAACTCGCGGAAGCCGCCGCCGGTGTAGAAGCTCGAGTGCAGCGATGGATCGAAGGCCCATCCAAGAAACATCCACGTTGCCCAGTTCTCCCTGACGTTGGCGATGGGAACTGTTTTGTCGGCGCGTGACTTCCTCGCCGCATTCCCGGCGTCCCACCAGACATCCTGCATACGGCTGGCAAGTTGCACGTTCGTTCCGTTGCGCAGCATGTGGAGTGCTACGAGGGTAGATGTCCAGCGCCTCACCTCAAAACACTCACGATACCTGACCCGGACTGTGTCTTCGAGGAGGCAGGGCGCATCAGGGTTGGCAACGGAACGGTCAGCAGTGCGAAGAGCATTCACCGCGCGAACCAGATTCTCTGAAGTGGGTGCCGCTTTGTATCCAGCGATCGCCCCGCGGGCTAGGCCACCCGCATAGTCGAGTACGCCGGCTGGAAGAATAAAATCAGGCATCCAGTCCATGTTCGATTTCTCGTCGGCCCAGACGGGAAGCTTGATAGCGACCTGGACATTGCGCGGGTCGATAGCGAGCAGTTGAGCTGTCGTGATCTCTGCAGGCCATTCATCGCGACCAAAGAGCGCGTTTGCGAACTCGACGTCTCCGGCGAGGGGCGCGCCTTTCGGCTGAAACAGCCTCACCCCCGCATCGATCGATGGGGCGGACAGAGTGCGCACGTACGCGACGATATTTCGCGCGCTTGCAGTGTCGACGTGGAACACCGCCCGGCGAATGATTGTCGTATCGGTGAAGCCGAATGTCTTCAGGTCGTAACCGTCACCCGAAGCGTGGCAGCCGGCGCAGGACTCGACGAACGATTCCCGACCCAGGACGGCGTTCGCCGCCAGCATGCCGGGATCGAGAGTGCTGGATGGAGACTCAGAGCAGGCGAGTGAAAAGCCCAGGACCACCGGAAGAAACTGACGTGGAAAGCGTTTCATGAGACTTGCCTCGAAGGTGGAGCCCATGGAGTCTGACTCTGAAGATCCGCATTTGTCACGGCCTGACCTTTCTTGCGGATCAACAGGTAACTGATACTTTCGCCGAGTGCCAATAAAATCATTGCCGTTTGACGGCCTTGCCGCCTCATTGTTAATCACGGTGGTCCTGTCAGCAACCGCCTGCGCGACAACGAACCTGGGTCGATCCGACACGGACGGGAGCGATTGGCCGGCCTACGGCGGTGATCCGCTCGGTTCCCGGTTTTCTCCGTTGACCGAAATCAATCGTGAGAATGTCAGCCAGCTGACGAAGGCGTGGACCTACAACACCGGCGAGCCCCTGCCGACTGCCGCGCGAAGACGCTCGCTCGAGGTCACGCCGATTGTCATCAACGGCGTCATGTACATCAGCACTCCACTTGGTAAAGTCGTCGCCCTCGACCCGGTTACCGGCAAGGAGATCTGGAAGTACGACGCGCGAGTGGATGCCGCGGTTCGCTTCGGCGATTTCACGAATCGGGGTGTGTCAGCGTGGCGGGATCGGATCTATCTGGCGACGACCGATGCCCGGCTGATCGCGCTGGACGCGCGGACCGGGCTCCCAATTCGTGAATTCGGCGACTTGGGAACCGTGAACCTGCGGACTGGCCTGCGGAATGCGCCATTCGAGTTCGCTGAATATGAAGTCACGTCACCGCCGGCAATAATCAACGGCCTCGTCGTCATCGGCTCTGCTGTCGCCGACAACAATCGAACCGATGCGGCGACGGGAGAAGTCAGGGCGTACGATGCGCGCACCGGTGCGATCGAATGGTCGTGGGATCCGGTGCCGCAGGACGCGTCGGACCCTGCGCATGCAAGCTGGGAAGGTCCGAACGCGCATCGTACGGGAGCAGCGAACGCATGGTCGGTCATCGCTGCTGACCCGGCTCGCGATCTTGTATTCGTACCGACGAGCGCACCCAGTCCCGACTACTACGGTGGCGAGCGCCTCGGCAGGAACGATTATTCAAATTCAATTGTCGCATTGCGCGCATCGACCGGGAAAGTCGTGTGGCATTTCCAGACCGTTCACCACGACCTCTGGGATTACGACAATGCCTCCCCACCGTTACTGGCAACCGTAAAGGGACAACCGGCGGTGATCCAGACGACGAAGACGGGTATGATGTTCGTGCTCAACCGCGAGACGGGACAGCCGATTTTCCCGGTCGAGGAGAGGCCGGTTCCAGCGAGCACAGTACCGGGCGAGCGCGCGTGGCCAACGCAGCCGTTTTCATCGCTGCCTCCACTCAGTCCCCACCGCTGGGATGCAGTAACATCAAACCCCGCATGCCAGGAGCTGGTGAAGGGATTGAGAAATGAGGGAATCTTCACGCCGCCATCATTTGAGGGTACGCTGGTCATGCCGTCGAACATTGGCGGCGCACACTGGGGCGGACTCACTTTCGACCCCGAGCGACAGATTGCAGTCGTTCCTGTCAATCGCGTTGCAGCGACGGTTCAGTTGATTCCCGCTGCGTCCGCGAATCTCGATTCGCTCCGGCAGTCCAGGTCGAGAATTGGATTCGAGGACACGCGCATGCGCGGCACGCCGTACATCATGCGCCGAAAGATTCTCTTCGTGCCTCCGGGTGTGGTGTGTACGCCCGATCCACCCGCTGCACTGGTTGCAATCGACCTGAAGACAGGAACTAAAGCGTGGGAACATCCGCTGATGCCGAATCTCGGTGGGCCGATTGCAACTGCGGGCGGGCTGGTCTTCATGGCTGCTACGATCGATCCGTTCATACGCGCATTCGACATCGACACGGGGCGCGAAGTGTGGAAGGCAGAGCTTCCCGGCGGAGGCAAGGCGACGCCAATGACGTATCGAGGCGCTGACGGTCGTCAGTATGTCGTGATCGCCGCTGGCGGTGATGGAGAAACGTGGAAGCTGTCAGACGCGATCGTCGCGTTTGCGCTGCCGCGAGAATAGCCCTAATCAAGAATTGCCTTGTGATGGCCCTTGCAAGGATGCAGAGTACTATGATCACAATCCGCGGATGCCCCACATGTACCGCCCTATCTTTGCGTCAGTCATCGGTGTCGCTTTTGCTTCAAAGGCGTTCGCGCAGGACCATCAGCATCACCCGCCCGGCGAAAAGCTGGGCACGGTTCACTTCCAGACATCGTGCAGTCCGGCTGTTGCGCCTGCATTCGATCGCGCGACGGCTTGGCTGCACTCGTTCGAGTTCGGCGAAGCGATCAAGGGTTATCAGGCCGTGCTCGCGGCGGACTCCACATGCGCGATGGCGCATTGGGGGATCGCTCTCAGCAGGTGGGGAAACCCGATGGCCGTGGGGAATCGTGGGCCGGCTCAGCTAGCGGCTGGACGAGCAGCAGCGGCAGCCGGACGCGCCCTTGCAGGAGCTCACATCACTGAGCGCGAAAAATCCTACATCGCCGCAGTAGGCGCACTATACAGGGATTTCGAGACCACCAGTCAACCTGCTCGAGTTGCTGCATACGCAGAATCGATGACTGCGGCTGCATCCGCACACGCTGAAGATACCGAAGCCCAAATCTTCTACGCGATATCGCTCGTCGCTGCGGCATCACCGACTGACAAGACCTATGCGAGCCAGCGAAAGGCTGGTGCAATTCTGGAAGCTCTGTGGGCGAAGCAGCCGGACCATCCGGGTCTCGCCCATTACATCATTCACACCTACGACTACCCGGCTCTCGCCGCGCAAGCATCGCGCGCCGCGCGTGGCTATGCGGCCATAGCTCCGTCAGCTGCGCATGCGCAGCACATGCCCTCGCACACCTTCACCCGAACTGGGCTTTGGCGTGAATCGATCGAAACGAATCTCCGGTCACGCGAGATCGCGCTGAGCACCGGGTCGATCGCCGAGGCGCTGCATGCTCTCG
>JAYUWU010000069.1:0-2092 GCA_043753365.1 Gemmatimonadaceae bacterium
GGTGTGTTTTCATTCCGGATCGGCGGGAGCGAGCGAGAGGTCGGAGTCTGCCAAGCGGATCGCGAAAGCGATCACGGGCGCGCTTCAGGCAGTGGATTCCGATACGAGGCTGCTGATCGAGAACACCGCCGGCGCCGGGCGCACGATGGGGAAAACGGCCGATGAGATAGCGGAGATTCTGTCTCATGTGCCGAGCTCGCTCCGTCCGCGGACAGGATACGGGCTCGACACCTGTCACCTGTACTGCTCCGGTTACGACATCACCGAATCGAAGAGGATATTCACTGCGATCATCGATGATTTCGAGGAGAAAACGGGGGAGCCACCTGCTTTCTTCCACCTGAACGACAGCGCCGATCCGCTCGGATCGAACAAGGATCGTCATGTGTTGATCGGAGATGGGCTGATAGGTGTCGGGCCTTTCCGCTGGCTCCTTGAGGATCCGAGGTCGAAGGACGTGCCGCTCGTTCTCGAAACGCCTCAGAAGAACTACGACATAGCGGATGACGACCCTACTCCGGACCCGTACGATGTTCGCATGATGAATCTTCTTCTCTCGTAAAACCCTCTTTTTCCCTCTTGCAATTGGCTACTGTGGCTATACTTTGCCTCGCGTGACGCGCAACGCGTCGGCGTAGATCGGCCGCCCGATTCAACCACCAGGAGAAGCGATGGCAACTGCGAAGAAGAAGAGCTCGGCTAAGAAGTCGTCCTCGAAGTCAGCCAAGAAGTCGACTGCGAAGAAGAGTTCCGCCAAGAAGAGCTCTGGCAAGAAGAAGTCGGCAACGAAGCGGGTTCCGAGCGCCGCCTTCATGAAGCCGATGACGCCGAGTGCTCAGCTCGCCGCCGTGGTAGGATCCGCTCCGCTTCCGCGCACCGAGGTCACGAAGAAACTCTGGAATTACATCAAGCGTAAGGGACTTCAGGATTCGAAGAACCGTCGCATGATCAATGCGGACGACAACCTCCGCCCCGTGTTCGGCGGTACCAAGCAGGTTTCCATGTTCGAGATGACACGGCTCGTCAACAAGCACCTGAAGTAGAAACATTGGAAGTCGCATCGAGCAAGGGGCGCGCTCAAGTGGCGCGCCCCTTTGCGCACCGCTCAGGTGTGCGCCGGTTCTGGGAGAACTTCAAGGCGCTGCTGAGCACCCTGCTTTTCTTCATTGTTCTGCGGACCTTCGTCATCGAAGCGTACCGCATCCCGTCGGGGAGCATGATTCCGACATTGCTCGTCGGCGACTGGCTGTTCGTGAACAAGCTCGTCTACGGCCCGCACGTCCCCTTCACCGACACGAGTCTTCCCGGGTATCGCGATCCTGAGCGCGGCGATGTGGTCGTGTTCAAGTCGCCCACGCAGGTAGACCAGCCATGGGATCCAAATCCTACGCTGGTGAAGCGTCTCGTAGGAATGCCCGGTGACACGCTGCACATGAGAAAGGGCATTCTGTACGTGAACGGAGCCGTCTCGAAGCATAATTTTCCCGCGACGACGACGGACCAGATGTACGACTCGATCGATCCATTGTTCGACTGGCAGAAGTCCGTGGGGCTCGATTCATCGCGCTTCGGTGCGGCGCCGGCGCAGCCGACCCATGACAACTGGGGCCCGATAGTCGTGCCGCAGGGGCACTACTTCATGATGGGCGACAGCAGATACAACTCGAAGGACAGCCGTTACTGGAGCTTCGTCCCCCGCGAAAACGTTCGCGGCCAGCCGATGTTCGTGTACTACGCCTACAATGCGGATGACAGCGACAAGCCGCTGCCCTTCATCACGGATATCCGCTGGGGAAGGATCGGCCACCGGATTAAGTAACGAGAACACAGAGGGGCTTCGCCCACACAGAGGCGCAGAGACGCAGAGGGCAGCTGCTTTACCGAGGCTGCCCTCTGCGTTCTCGTTACTCGACGACGTATGCCAGCGCGCGCGTGAAGGTCGAATCGAAAGTTACTGCGCGGTGATAATCGTCCGGCTGGTAAAAGGGATCGGTCACAATGTAGCGATCGCCCACGCGAAGCACGTGCACCTTCCTTTCGTGCGAGTCTTCGCTGAATGCGCGGCCGAATGCCATCGCCGCGCGGCCGCAGA
>JAYUWU010000070.1:0-14244 GCA_043753365.1 Gemmatimonadaceae bacterium
GACGCTATAGCTCGCCCTGACGAGCGGGAGGTCGTTTGTTCATCGGTCATTTCGCTGTCGGTTTTGCCGCTAAGAAGCTCGCTCCGCGCGCGTCTTTGCCGGCGCTGATTTTCGCGGGGCTGTTTGCCGATGTCCTGTGGCCGGTTCTCGTAGGTATCGGGGCGGAGCACGTGCGCATCGCACCAGGGAACACCGTTTACACTCCGCTCGAATTCATGAGCTACCCGTGGTCGCACAGTCTGCTCATGCTCGTGATCTGGGGCGGCCTGCTTGGCGCATTCTTCAGGAAGCGGATCGATGGCGGCAAAATCTGGGCGGTCATCGGTGCCTTGGTGGTGAGCCACTGGTTCCTCGACTGGGTCACGCACGCGCCCGACATGCCGATTTATCCAGGTGGACCGAAATACGGATTGGAACTCTGGAACAACGTCACCGCGACGATGGTCGTCGAGATTGTGATGTTCGTTGCGGGTGTGGCGATTTACGCAAACGCGACGCGGGCGAAGGATGCAATCGGGCGATGGGCGTTCTGGGCGCTCGCCGCATTTCTCCTGGCCTTCTTTGTCGTCGACTCGTTTGATCCGTCCGCGCCGCCATCAGTCGGGGTCATCTGGGTCTCGGCATTGATTGCCACTGCGGTGATTCTTCTCTGGACCGCGTGGATCGACAAGCACAGATCCTTGGCGTGAGCCGGTTCGGTCCCAAACTGAAGGATGCCGTAGGTACAGGGGGGAGAGGAGTTATTGAAGTCCCAGGAGGTTTTGAAGCTTCAGTGGCGACGAGCTGGCCCCTCGTTCCGGCTCCGCTGAACTGCACGCGTCGTTCTGGTCTTGTACAAGAGAGGACAGCACATTAAGCCGCACGGACGAAGGCCATCGCCCGCTCCAGCATTCTCGAGCGTAAACTTCAAAAACTCCTGGCACTTCAAATCCTCCTTTCCCCATGTACTTCCAGCGTCCCGGAGTGCCGGACGGAACAGGGCCAACCCCGTCTGACCAGTAACGGTTTATTTTTCTGATCTATTAACGGCCAGAAAGAAAATGAACGATAAATCGCGCACCCCAGTCATCGTCTCCGCGGCGAGAACGCCAATTGGCAGGTTCCTCGGCGGACTGTCCTCTCTTTCAGCGCCCGAGCTCGGAGCGATTGCGATCCGCGAAGCGGTCAAGCGTGCCGGAATCGAGCATGCTGACATCGAGGAAGTGATCATGGGCCAGGTGCTGCAGGGTGGCTCAGGCCAGGCACCCGCGAGGCAGGCGGCTCTGAAGGCGGGAATTCCGGCGACAGTCTCCGCGCTCACCGTGAACAAGGTCTGCGGCTCGGGACTCAAGGCTGTGATGCTCGCTGCCCAGGCGATCAAGGCAGGCGACAAGCAGGTAATCATCGCGGGCGGGCAGGAGTCGATGTCGAACGCCCCGTACTACATCTATGGTATGCGCAACGGCACCAAGCTCGGCGACCAGAAGATGGTCGACGGGATGATCAAGGATGGGCTCTGGTGCGCATCGTGTGACGTGCACATGGGTGGCCATGCTGAGCATACGGCGCGCAAGACGAGCACGACGCGGGAGGAGCAGGACAAGTTCTCAGCGGAGTCGCATGGTAAGGCGATCTCCGCAATCGAAGGCGGACGGTTCAGGGCCGAGATCGTACCGGTCGAGATCGCGGGGAAGAAGGGGAACACCATCGTCGACACCGACGAGAGCCCGCGCAAGGATACGACAGCGGAAACGCTCACGAAGTTGAAGCCCGCGTTTCCCGGAAAAGGCGACAGCGCAGATCTCTCAGTCACTGCAGGCAACGCGTCATCGCTGAATGACGGCGCTGCGGCGCTCGTCGTCGTGTCGGAGGAGTACGCTGAAAAGCACGGGCTCGAAATCCTCGGGCGCATCACTGGTTACGCGACGGGTGGGACCGAGCCGCAGGAGCTTTTCTTTGCGCCGATCTTCGCGGTGCGAAACCTCATGAAAAAAGCCGGAACTACTATCAGCGACTACGATCTCATCGAAGCGAACGAGGCGTTTGCTTCTCAGGCGCTCGCTGACGGCGCCGGACTTGGCTGGGACTGGAATCGCGTGAATGTGAACGGTGGCGCGATTGCGCTCGGTCACCCCATTGGAGCGAGTGGCGCGCGTGTACTGACGACACTGCTTTACGCCATGAAGGATCGCGGCGCGCGCACTGGTCTCGCGACTTTGTGCCTTGGCGGTGGTGATGCCGTGGCACTGAGTGTCGAGCGCGCTGGCTGAGCCGCGTTGAACGCGGCAAACATCCTCTTCTCCACGGGGCGCCGGCTGCGCGCCCCGTGGCGCATCATTCTCTTCATCGTCATCAGCGCGGCGACGCTGCTGCTCGCGGCCCTGCTCGAGGGCGGGATCGACGAGCTCGTTGCGGCGCGCGGCTACACTCCTCTCGTATCCGAATGGGCAGTTCCGCTGGGATTCCTTGCCTCCACGGCGGTGATGCTTCGCTGGGTAGACAACGAATCGTGGAGCTATGTGGGGCTCGACCGAGGCGCGGCTGCTGCGCCGAAGCTGGTCTCGGGATCCGCGATGGGGCTGGTGCCGATTGCAATACCGTCGGTCATCCTGCTGCTTGCCGGACAACTCGACGCAGTCCCCTCAGAGCCCGGAAGCTGGTGGGCGGCGGCGGCAATCAGTTTTGCAAACCTGTTTCCCGCAGCGTTCGGAGAAGAATTACTCCTGCGTGGATACATCTTTGCTGTTCTCAGGGAAGCGATTGGCTTCAAGTGGACTCTCATCTCGACCAGCATAGTTTTCGGTTTGCTGCACGTGCAGAATCCCGGCTCCGACGCACAATCGATCCTGATCGTCATGCTCGCCGGCTTCTTCCTTGGCGCAGTGTTTCTTGCTACGAGAAGTCTCTGGGCGGCAACGATGGCTCACTTCGCCTGGAACTGGTTCATGGCGGCGGGACTGCATTCACCCGTGAGCGGGCTTCCGGTTGCGACGCCCGATTACCGCGTAGTTGATTCGGGTCCTGACTGGCTTACCGGCGGGAACTGGGGTCCCGAGGGCGGCTTCGCTGCCGCAGTCGGAATGTTTTTCGTGCTGATCTACCTACACGCGCGGCATCTTCGCCGCATGGAGCCATAAAGGAATGCAGGAAAAGATCGCGG
This sequence comes from Gemmatimonadaceae bacterium, assembly GCA_043753365.1. Lineage (GTDB taxonomy): Bacteria > Gemmatimonadota > Gemmatimonadetes > Gemmatimonadales > Gemmatimonadaceae > UBA4720. The sequence continues at coordinate 3,140 of JAYUWU010000070.1, forward strand.
TCGTCGGCGCCGGTCAGATGGGCAATGGCATCGCACACGTGTTCGCGCAGTCGGGGTTCCCTGTCACCATGATCGACGTGTCGGAGCAGGCGCTCGAGAAAGGCCGCGCGACAATCGAAAAAAATCTCGACAGGCAGGTGAAGAAGGGATCGCTCGACGAGGCGAAGAAGTCCGAAACACTCGGACGGATCCAGCTTCAGCCGTCGCTCGATGCGGCCGCCGATGCATCGCTCATCATCGAGGCTGCAACAGAAAATCGCGACCTGAAGTTCAGGATCTTCAGCGACCTCGATCGAATTGCGGGAGAGAATGCAATTCTCGCGACCAACACGAGCTCGATTTCAATCACTGAGATTGCCGCGCGCACAAAACGCCCGGAGCAGGTTATCGGAATGCATTTCATGAACCCAGTACCGGTCATGAAGCTCGTCGAAATCATCAGGGGCCTCGCGACGTCAGATGAAACGACGACGAAGGTCGTCGACCTCAGTACACACCTCGGCAAAACCCCAGTAGAGGTCAATGACTATCCCGGCTTCGTCTCGAACCGCGTGCTGATGCCGATGATCAACGAGGCCGTCTACTGCCTGATGGAGGGCGTCGGAAAGCCTGAGGCGATCGATCAGGTGATGCAGCTTGGAATGAATCACCCGATGGGCCCGCTGGCACTTGCTGATCTCATCGGCCTCGATACGTGCGTTGCGATTCTCGAAGTGCTGCAGAACGGGCTTGGCGATCCGAAGTACCGGCCATGCCCGCTGCTGAGAAAATATGTCGCGGCGGGTTGGCTCGGCCGGAAGACGGGCCGCGGCTTCTACGTCTACCAGTAGATGCGCGCCGACCTCATCGGCCTGACCGAAGAACAGCGCGGAATTCGCGACCTCGCGCGCGAGTTCGCGCTACAGGAGATCGCGCCGTTCATCTCCGAATGGGACGAGAAAGCTCACTTCGAGCCATCTCTCGTTGCAAAAATGGGAGAGCTCGGCTTCCTCGGCATGCTGTTGCCTGAGGAATACGACGGACTTGGACTCGACACGCCGAGTTACCTCATCGCCCTCGAGGAAATTGCGGTCGTCGATGCATCCGCTGCAGTCATGATGAGCGTTCACAATTCGCTGCCGACGCAGATGATCATGCGCTTCGGTAACGATGATCAGCGCAACCGGTTTTTGAAGCCGATGGCACGAGGTGAGCTGCTTGGCGCATTTGCACTGTCGGAGCCCGAGGCAGGATCTGATGCCGCGGCGCTGTCGACGCAGGCGGTACGCGATGGTGATGACTGGGTTTTGAACGGAACCAAAAGCTGGGTGACGAGTGGCAGCCATGCCGGTGTCATCCTCGCGATGGCGCGAACGGATACGGCGACGGAGCGAAGAGGCGCGCGGGGAATCGGCACATTCATCGTGACTCCCGACTTACCCGGGTTTCACGTCGGCAAGAAGGAAGACAAGCTGGGCCTGAGATCTTCGCCGACTGTGCAACTGACATTCGACAATATGCGCGTACCTGGTGCAAATCTTCTCGGCGAGCCCAGGATGGGATTCATATACGCAATGCAGTCGCTGGAGAACGGCCGGCTCGGAATCGCCGCGCAGGCGATCGGCATCGCGCGGGCAGCACTCGAGGCCGCGACCGCTTACGCTGGAGAGCGTCACCAGTTCGAACGTCCCATTCGTGAATTTCAGGCGATCCAGTTCAAGCTCGCCGACATGGCGACGCGTATCGCGGCGTCGCGAACGCTGATGCATGCGGCGGCAAAAGCAAAGGACCGTGGTGAGAACGTTCAGCAGGGGTCATCGATGGCCAAGCTCCTCGCAAGCGAGACGGCTATGTTCTGCACAAACCAGGCGGTCCAGATATTCGGCGGCTACGGGTACGTGAAGGACTACCCCGTCGAGCGCCTGTTCCGGGATGCGAAAGTCACCGAGATTTACGAAGGAACATCGGAGATCCAGCGTATCGTCATCGCGCGGGAACTTTACTCGCACGACTAGGATTCATTCAGTCATCCTTTACTACTGAAAGAGAAGTCAATGGAAATATTCGACACGCTGGCCGAGATGGGACACGAAGAGGTGCTTGTGGCGAGTGACCCATCATGTGGCTATCGCGGCATCATCGCCGTCCATAGCACCGCGCTCGGTCCGGCACTGGGAGGAACGCGCTTCTGGAATTACGATTCCGACGAAGCAGCGATCACGGATTCTCTCCGGCTTTCGCGCGGGATGACCTACAAGAACGCCGTCGCGGGACTGGACCTCGGCGGTGGAAAATCAGTCATCATCGGTGACAATCGCACGACCGACCGCGAGGCGATCTTTCGCGCGCACGGCCGATTTGTCGAGAGTCTGGGTGGACGTTACATCACGGCCGAGGATGTCGGCACCGGTACCGCTGACATGGATTTCGTCAACATGGAGACGCAGCACGTCGCTGGCCTCAAGCACAAGTCTGGCGATCCTTCCCCCGTTACAGCTCATGGAGTGTTCCGTTCGATCAAGGCGTCAGCGAAGCATCGCTGGGGGTCTGACGACCTCACGGGCAAAGTCGTTGCGATCCAGGGCTGCGGTAACGTCGGACGCAACCTCGCGAACGAACTTCACGAAGCCGGCGCCAAGCTGATCGTGTCGGATATAGATCCGGCTCGTGCGCAGCGCGTTGCAAGCGAAACAGGAGCGACGATCGTAGCTGGCGACGAGATCTATTCTGCCAATGCCGACATCTTCGCCCCGTGCGCGCTCGGTGGAATCATCAATGACGACACGCTTCCGGTCTTCAGGTTCGAGATCATTGCCGGCGGGGCGAACAACCAGCTGCTCGAGGAGCGTCACGGCAACAAACTCGAAGAGATGGGGATGCAATACGCGCCTGACTACGTCGCAAATGCAGGCGGGGTCATCAACGTGTTCGGCGAGGTCGCGGGCTGGGATTCGGAGCGTGCGCTTCGCAAGGCTGACGACATCTACGACACCGTGCTCCAGGTATTCGACATCGCCAAGGCTGAGGGCATTCCTTCATATGAGGCCGCTGATCGCCTCGCGGAACGACGCCTCGCGTCGGTGAAGTCGAAGTGGAAGCCAGCGCGATGAGCGACGCGGGTCGGGAAACGATTCCGATCGCCTCAGATCACGCCGGATTCGAGATGAAGGAAAAGCTCGCTGCCGAGCTTGGCAGGCTGGGATACGACGTGCACGACCTCGGGACGACCAGTGAGGAGCCGAGTGATTATCCCGATTACGCGCATCCGCTGGCGGCGGAGGTGTCGGCTGGGAAAGTCAAGCGCGGAATACTCTTGTGCGGAAGCGGAATCGGTGCGGATATAGTTGCGAACAGGTATCCGCACGTCAGGGCAGCGCTTGCATGGAAGCCCGAAATTGCGGAGCTGTCGCGAAAGCACAATGATTCGAACGTTCTTGTGGTTCCGGCTAGATTCGTCACTGATGCCGAAGCCGTGGATATGATGAAGCGATGGCTGAATACGGAATTTGAAGGCGGGCGTCATGCCCGCCGGGTTGAGAAAATCGATGCAGAACGCTGAAATCGAAGAGCGGGCGCAGATGCCCATGCTGTCCGACTACGATCCCGATGTCGCGGCGATCATAAGGCGCGAGGTCGAGCGGCAGCGTCACGGCATCGAGCTCATCGCGAGTGAAAACTTCGTTTCCGAAGCTGTGATGGAGGCGATGGGAACGCCGCTTACCAACAAGTACGCCGAAGGGCTTCCCGGCAAGCGGTACTACGGTGGATGCGAGTTTGTCGACCAGGTCGAACAGCTTGCAATCGACAGGGCGAAGCAGCTCTTCAGTGCTGAACATGCGAACGTGCAGCCGCATTCCGGCGCCCAGGCAAACGCTGCGGTCTATCTGGCGTTCCTGAAGCCCGGCGATACGGTGCTCGGCCTAGACCTGTCCCAGGGTGGCCACCTCACGCATGGCTCGCCAGTGAATTTCTCTGGTCTCCTGTACAACGCGATTCATTATGGTGTCGGTGACGACGCCAGGATCGACTACGAGGCGATGAAGGACATTGCGCGTCGCGAGAAGCCGAAGATGATCATGGCGGGAGCAAGCGCTTACGCTCGCATCATCGACTTCCAGCCGTTCGCGGATGTCGCAAAAGAGATCGGCGCAATGTTCGTGGTAGACATGGCTCACATCGCCGGACTCGTTGCGACAGGCCTGCATCCGTCGCCGATTCCCTTTGCGGATGCGGTCACTACAACGACACACAAGACGCTGCGTGGCCCACGCGGCGGACTCATTCTCTGCAAGGCGGAACACGCGAAGGCGATCGACAAGGCCATGTTCCCCGGAACGCAGGGTGGTCCGCTGGAGCATGTGATCGCGGCGAAGGCCGTCGCCTTGAAGGAGGCCCTCGATCCCTCCTTCACAGGCTATTGCCGTCAGATCATCACGAACGCGCAGGTGCTTGCTGGCTCGCTCGCAGAGGCAGGGTTTGACATCGTGTCGGGCGGGACTGACAACCATCTCATGCTGGTCGACCTCCGCAATCGCGATCTCACGGGCAAGGTTGCTGAAAAGGCGCTCGATGCCGCCGGCATCACTGTGAACAAGAACACGGTGCCGCGTGAAACTCAGTCACCTTTCGTCACGAGCGGGATCAGAATCGGCACGCCAGCCGTGACGACACGGGGGATGAAGGAGGACGACATGCGGCAGATAGCGGGCTTCATCGACCGTGTGTTGTCTGCACCTGGGGACGTCACCGTCGCGAATGCAGTAGCGGGTGAAGTGCGCGAGATGATGACGCGTTTTCCGCTTTATCCCCAGTCCTTTGGCGCGAGAGGCTCCGAGATCGGTGCCTGAGCTGGCTTTCCGCGATGGAGTGATGGACCGCATTCGCCTGCGCGAATCGCGATATGACGAACAAGCGTATCTCTTCGTGCTCTCGGCGCTCGAGTTCACGCAGTCAAGGCTCGACGCGAGGAGGCATATAACTGCCGCCGAGCTTGGCGGCTCGTGTCGTGAGCTCGCACTCGAGCGCTACGGTCTCATGACGCGAATCGTGCTCGAGCGATGGGGGGTTAAGTCGACGTCGGATTTCGGCGAGATCGTCTTCACGCTGGTTGACCTTGGCTTTCTCGTAAAACAGCCAAACGACACCCGCGAGGAATTCGCCAACCTGTTCGATTTCGAGACGGCGTTCGAGCGCGAGTATCCCTGGAACTCAGCGCAGTACGCCTGAACGGAATTTCTGACAATGGGAGTGCGGGTCGCCAGCGCCAGTGAAACGGTTGCGTGTGAGCGGGCCGCGATGGAACGCGGAGCGACTTCAGAGGCGCTGATGCAACGCGCCGGCTCAGGAGCCGCCGCCCTGATCTTCGACAGTTTCCCGCACCTTATGCAGTCAGGGGTCCTGTTTTTCACAGGAAAGGGAAACAATGGAGGAGACGGCTGGGTCGTCGCTGACTCTCTTGCCCGCCGCGGTGTCTCCTGCCAGGTCATGTCTATCGGGACACCCGTGTCCCCTGAAGCGCGCGCTGCGCGCGACTCAGCGATCGGCAACGGAGTTAATCAGCCTGCGAGGGGCAGCGATGACGCTCGAGTGATCGTCGATGCACTTCTCGGCACTGGGTCGAGCGGATCCCCGAGAGGGGATGTTGCGTCATCGATTGATGAGATCAATCTTCGCCGCAGCAAAGGCGCCACCGTGTTATCTCTCGACCTCCCAAGCGGACTCGACGCTACCACGGGCGAGTACGACAAGGCAGTCAATGCAGATCTGACCATTTCGTTCGGCACAATGAAACGCGGACACCTCGTTGCAAGAGAAGTCTGCGGGACTATCGCCGTGAGCGATATCGGACTTCATGAAGCCGATATGGAGGGACTGCCTCTGCTAATCGATCGAGAATGGGTGAACGCGCGTGTTCCACGCATTCCCGCTAATGCTCACAAGGGCACGCGAAAGACCCTGTCAGTCATTGGCGGTGGGCGTGGCATGGCTGGCGCTCCGATACTTTCGGGCGAAGGAGCCCTGCGCTCCGGAATCGGTCTTCTTCGGATAGTGACCGGTGCGGGCAATGAGACCGCCGTCCATGCGAGTCTACCCGCAGCGATTGTCGCTCGCTGGCCCGAGACCCCCGACGAAATCGCGGGGATCCTCGCGACGTCTGATGCGCTGGCGATCGGCCCCGGGCTCGGGGCCTCGCAGCATTCCCGTGAGCTTGCAGAGCGCCTGCTTCTCGCGTGGAGCGGGCCCGTTGTCATCGACGCCGACGCGATCAACGCTTTTGCAGGCGATGTTCTTTCGTTGTCACAGCTGCTCAGCGGACGACCAGCGGTGATCACACCTCACCCTGCTGAGCTGGCACGACTCATTGGTTGCGATACGTCCGACGTCCTCAGTGGCCGGTTTGATATCGGGATCGAGCTCGCTGCGGAGCTCGGAGCATGTGTGCTGCTCAAGGGGACGCCCACGGTGATTTTCTCGCCATCGGGCGAACGGTTCGTGAGCGCCTCGGGAACTGCGGCACTCGCCACCGGAGGAAGCGGTGACGTGCTCACAGGAATGATCGGGACGCTCCTAGCGCAGGTGTGCACGAAAGACTCGCCTTGTTCGCCGGCCAAAGCGGCTGCGTGTGCAGCATTCGTTCACGGACGAGCCGCTGAGCTCTGCGGTGTCGTTCGCGGCACTACCCTCGCAGACATCCTAGATGTCATGCCGGCCGCATGGAATGAGTCTGCTGACAGCCGCCCACCAGGTTTGATCGCTCGACTCGAGTCGTTTGCATGAAAGGCGGAGATCCGTTCAAACGCCGGCGGGCTATCGAGACACGCGCGGTAAGGGAAGGGGAGTTCCATCCGCATACGCCACTCGGTTCTGGCCCGGAATTCGACACGATTCGCCGTGTTCTGGAACGATGGGGCCCGCGCGCGCGCCGCATCGGCGACGACGCTGCGGTGATCACTTCACTCGGTGACCGCGCACTCGTCGTGAGCACCGATACGTCCATCGAGAACATTCACTTCCGCGCCGGCTGGCTGACCCCTCAGGAGATTGGGTACCGCGCGACTGCCGCGGCACTCAGCGACATCGCAGCGATGGGGGCAAAACCTCTTGGATTGCTTGCTGCGCTTGCAATTCCTGAAGCTTGGCGCGCGCATCTCGATGCAATAACCGATGGGATCGGCGAAGCGGCAGCGTCAGTTGGCGCGCCGATCATTGGCGGCGACATGAGTCGGGGCGGCGAGCTCGCCCTCACGATCACAGTGCTTGGAACATCGAGGGATCCACTGTTTCGGACATCCGCGCGTGCAGGTGACAGAGTCTATGTGACAGGCCGCCTTGGCGGTCCGTTCAACGCCCTGCGTGAGTTGCTTGCTGGAAGAGAGCCCGAGCCACAGGACCGCGCTCGGTTCGCCGCGCCGGCCGCGAGAGTTCGAGAAGCGATCTGGCTCGGCGAGAATGGAGCGGCGGCAGCGATCGACATCTCTGATGGGTTGAGTGCCGATCTCTCGCATCTTGCCGCGGCAAGCAGGGTTGGCATCGTAGTCGATCTCGGGAAGCTCGCAGTCGTGGATGGGGTTTCCCTCATCGAGGCTGCCGCAAGCGGAGAGGAATACGAGCTGATCGTCACCGCGCCGGTACGGCTCAATACAGCTGAGTTCACCGAGGAGTTTGGTCTCGAGCTTTCGGAGATCGGGAGAGTCGAGCACGGTCCCGCCGGAGTGCGGTTTCTTGTCGGAGATGAGGAAATAGAGCCTCCGCCGGGTTATTCACATTTTACGAAATGATGCGGTTGCCTGAGGCGATGGGAATCCGGAAATGAGTCCGCTGTCGATGATAGTCACCCCGATTGCCATGGCCGGCGTGGCTCTGTCAACGCTGATCGTCGGCTCGGCTGCCGTGGTCGCCGGAATGATCGGGTTCTCCGACGGCCGAGGATCGCCGTATCACGTATTCGCGCCGCTGTGGTCGAGACTCGTGCTGTTTTTCTCTTTTGTCCGCGTGAAGGTGCACAACCCGGAACGGGCGCTGGACGGCAGTCCGCACATTTTCGTCGCAAACCATCTCAGCTGGTACGACGTTCCTGTGCTCTCATCGTTCCTGCCCCGGGCAAAATTCGTAACGAAAGAGGAGCTCTTCTCGGTTCCGATATTCGGCAAGGCGATGCGGGCTATTGGAATGGTTCCCATCCAGCGTGATAACAAGCGCGCGGCATTCGCTTCCTACGACAAGGCTGCAGCGAGCGTAGCGCTCGGCAATTCAATTGTTGTGTTCGCCGAAGGAACGCGAGGGGTCGACTACCCCTTGAGGCCTTTCAAGAAAGGTCCGTTCGTGCTCGCGACTTCAGCGGGCGTTACGGTGGTGCCGGTCCTGATTCACGGGGCGCGCGAGGTGCTACCGCGCGGATCACTGTTCGTGCGTCCGCGTCTGGTCGATGTACATTTGCTCGAGCCCATATCAGTTGACGGTCTCGATGTTTCAGCGCGGGATGGCCTTGCGAACGCGGTGTGGTCGCGGATGGCGGCGGCGCTCGAAAAGCATTACGGAATAGAGAGTCAGAGCCTGCGCCCTGTGCCGCCGGTACGTGCCGTGGTTTAACAGCTAATCACAAACATGATATATGTCTACCATCATTGATATCAGAGCCCGCGAGATAATCGACAGCAGGGGAAACCCCACCGTCGAAGCCGACGTCACCCTTGCCACTGGAGCTACCGGACGTGCGGCCGTGCCCAGCGGCGCTTCCACCGGGGAGCATGAAGCGCTCGAGCTCCGCGACGGCGACGCGGATCGCTACGGCGGGAAGGGGGTTCAGCTCGCCGTACAGAGTATAGAGGAGACGATTGCACCGGCGCTCAACGGGCTTGTCGCTGCTGACCAGATGATGATCGATCGCGCGATGATCGAGCTCGATGGAACTGCCAACAAAGGGAAACTCGGCGCCAACGCGATACTCGCGGTATCAATGGCCGTCGCGCGGGCTGCAGCTGACGACTTCGGCATGCCGCTTTACAGATATCTCGGCGGCCCGATGGCGCGCACCCTTCCAGTGCCGATGATGAACATCCTCAACGGCGGCGCGCACGCGACGAACACCGTGGACTTCCAGGAATACATGGTAGTTCCTGTCGGAGCCGATACGTTTGCCGACGGTCTCAGGATGGGAGCCGAAGTATTTCACGCGCTCAAGAAAGTTCTTGTGAAGCGCAAGCTTTCAACCGGCGTTGGTGACGAAGGCGGCTTCGCACCCGATCTCGGGACCGACGAGGATGCACTCAAGGTCGTAATCGAAGCGATCGAAGCAGCGGGTTATGCGCCGGGAACCGAAATCGCAATCGCGCTCGACTGCGCTGCATCGGAGCTATACAAAGGCAGGAGCTACACGTTCAAGAAGAGCGGCGCAGGAACGCGTACGGCTGAGGGTATGATCGAGCTTTACTCCGAGTGGATCGAGAAGTACCCGATCGTGTCGATCGAAGACGGTCTTGCAGAGGATGACTGGGATGGATGGGCGAAGTTGACCGCCGCGCTTGGAGACAGGCTACAGCTCGTCGGCGACGACCTCTTCGTCACGAATACCGAGCGCCTCGCTCGCGGTATCACCGAGGATGTCGGAAATGCCATTCTCATCAAGCTGAATCAGATCGGCACGCTGACCGAGACACTCGAGGCGATCGAGATGGCGAAGGCAAACGGATACCAGTCGATCATCTCACATCGCTCCGGCGAGACGGAGGACACGTTCATCGCTGACCTTGCTGTCGCAACAGGTGCCGGGCAGATCAAGACCGGCAGTGCAAGCCGCACAGATCGTGTGGCGAAGTACAACCAGCTGCTGCGGATCGAGGAGGAGCTTGGCGAAATCGCCGAGTATCCCGGCGGGGCTATTTACGGAATCTGATTCGCGATGCTTGGCAAGGTAGCATTGTGGGCCGCGATCATCGGCGCGCTGCTTTTCGCGATTCAGGGCGGGGAATACAGCACCCTCGACTTGTTGAAGCAGCGAAGCTTCAAGCAGCGTCTCGTTATCGAGACTGATTCGCTGGCCCGGCAGGTTGATTCTCTCAAGCGGGAGGCCGAGCTAATCAGGACTGATCGGGCTACCCAGGAGAGAATCGCGCGGGAGCAGTTCGGGATGGTGAGGGGAGAGAAAGAGGTGCTGTACCGACTCGACTCGGTCCATTCAGGTCGGTAGGGTTGTTTGAGGATTGATGATTGAGGACTTTGCGAATCCAGGACTCACTACAATCGACGATCGACGACTTAGTGCGGACTGAGGATGAGCGGGGAAGCATCGGTGTTATTTCATGCGCCGGCCGCGCTCGCGAGGGATAATTGCCAGGAGGAGCCTTCGCATTTCCTCGAGTCGATCGCGCCTGTCCTTTACGGTGTCCTCGCCGAGGACAGGCCGGGATGACTTGTACCAGCTCATGCTCTCGCGAACTGAACCGAGAGCGTACTCGAATCTGAGCGCCCGGTCCTTCCCGGAACTCCGAGAATATCCTTCGCTGATATTTGCCTCGATTGAACTCACCGCTGCGTAGAGTTGACCGGCAAGCTTTTCGGTAATCACTTCGGCCTTGAGTGCTGTGGCGTCCTCGAAGGCGTCGGGTACCAATTCACCGGCGAGTTGATACACTCGCATTCTGTTGAGCGGGTCGTGCGCGCCGTCCGCGGACACGGGAACATGGTGGGCCATGCCACAAAATTGGTGGGGTTCAGTGGCAGCCGATCACCGTTTCCCGCTCATGGAACCGTTTCATTCCCGCAACGATGATTGCACATTAGATAACGAGGCTCGCGCCTATCCGCAGTTGTCGCCGATCCTCGCTAAGTCGTCGATCGTCGATTGTAGTAAGTCCTGGATTCGCACGGTCCGGAATCCGCGATCCCATCTGTTCAAGGTCAAATGGTCGCTGTCACTTGACTTGATCTCATCCGTTTCTAGATTGCTTGTTCTATCGCGGGGTGGAGCAGCCTGGTAGCTCGTCGGGCTCATAACCCGAAGGTCGCGGGTTCAAATCCCGCCCCCGCCATGAGAGTTTTTGCAGCGGCCGGTCCCCAAAAGGATCGGCCGTTTGCGTTTATGCCTGACAAGGCTTGGTCGGTTGGGATAAAATTGGAGTCAGGCCACC
>JAYUWU010000071.1:0-5111 GCA_043753365.1 Gemmatimonadaceae bacterium
GTGCCGTTTTATGCGATGGCGGTTGCGTCGATCTATGTGCTGCGAAAGAGGCCTGGTTATGCGCCTGGTTTCCGAGTGCCTCTGTATCCGATAGTGCCGGCGATTTTTGTCGTGGCGACGCTGTCACTGCTGTTGAACGCCATCATCGACGATGCGAGCAGGTGGCCGACTCTCGGGGTCATAGGTGCGATCCTCCTGGGAATACCTGTCTACTATATGAGTTCAGGGCGCAGGCGGGCCTGATCCGCCGATACCGAAGCGTTTCACCGTCGTTACCCGCGGCAGGCAAGCTTTCCTTGCCGCGGTTCGTCCCTGACGGTAGCTTTTAGGCGATTCGGAACCCCCTGCTCACGCCAGAATCTTCAGCCATTCATTGATGCAGTCATTGAGCAATACCACGACCCTGTTGAGGTCGTGTGATTGGCAGTTGCAATCGTCAGTTCCGCTTTTTCATGCACCACCAAATCCTCTACACAGGTTCACAACATGCTCACACGACGTTTGACCCGTTTCGTCGCGGCGCTTGGCTTGGTGTCGTCTGCGATATTGGCAGCCGACGCGCATGCCCAGGGCGTAACGACCGGCGCAATCAGCGGTTTTGTCACGGAAGGCTCGGGCGCAGGAATCGAAGGCGCTCAGATTTCCATAACGAACGCCACGACGGGCTACACGCAGCGCACGATGAGCCGCGATGGCGGCCGTTTCAACCTCACGAATCTCGAGGTTGGCGGACCCTACACTCTCGATGTGCGCCGCATCGGCTTTCAGCCGCACACCCGATCCGGAATACAGATCCAGCTCAGCCAGACGAGCCGAATTGATATCCGCCTGGAAGCGCAGGCGACGCAGCTTAGCGAGTTGGAGATCCGCAGCACTACGGGCGAAATTATTTCGCCGACCAACACCGGAACCAAGACGACAGTTTCCCAGCAAGCTCTCGAGCGCTCTCCCTCCACAACGCGTAATCTCGTAGACTTCACGCGCGCTGCTCCGCAGGTATCCAGCTCCGGTCCCGGCTTCTCTGGCGGCGGAATGTCGAACCGCATGAACAACGTGCAGATCGACGGCGCCACCGAGCGCGATGTCTTCGGACTTGGGTCGACCGGTCAGCCGGGCGGTCAGATCAGCGCCAAGGCAATTTCGATTGACGCGGTGAAGGAGTATCAGATCCTTCTGGCCCCATATGACGTGCGTCAGGGCAACTTCGGCGGCCTGCTTCTCAACGCGGTTACCAAGAGCGGCACGAACGAGTTGCATGGCTCATTTTTCAAGTATTATCGCAACCAGGACTACGGTCGCGACGTGCCTACGCTCCGTTCGACTGAGTTCAACCGTCATCAGACGGGATTCTCGCTCGGTGGACCGATTATAAAGGACAGGCTCCACTTCTTCACAGCAAACGAGTGGACCCGTGAGGCGTCGCCGGTGTCAGGCCCGTATCTGGGCCAGCCGGCGAGCGCAACCACGGCCTTCCCCTTCAATGATGCGGAGATCGCGCGCTTTGAGGCAGCTTATCGCGCGAAGGCGGGAAGTCCTGAGCCGGGGACAGCAGGTATCGTGAATTCCCCGAGCCCCATGGACAACCTCTTTGGGCGTCTTGATTGGCAGATCAACGGGAGGAATCGTTTAGTTGCCCGCATGAACTACACTGACGCGACCAACGACAACAGGCGACAGAATGCGCGCACGGCCACCCGTGGCATCTTCTCGTCAAACTTCCACACCATAAATAGCAACAAGAAGTCGCCAGTCGTCCAGCTGTTCTCGACGTTCGCCAATGGATGGAGCAATGAGGCATTCGCCGGGGCTACCTGGGTCCGCGATCGCCGGACGTCACCGACGGGCCGTTTCCCGCAGGTAACGATCAACTACAGCGCGGGCCGCCAGATTCTTGCTGGAACAGATCAGTTCTCGCAGGGCAACGAGCTCGATGCCGACACCTACGAGTTCACGAACAATCTCACGATTCCGCGCGGCAACCACAGCCTCGTCTTTGGGACACGCAATGAGCTGGTAAAAATCCGCAACCTGTTCAGCCAGAGTACCTTCGGTGTGTGGACTTTCAGCAGTATCGACAATTTCGAGGCGGGCACGCCTTCCGGGCTCCGCACCGGGGTCGTTCTCGGCGACGATGCGAACGTATACTTCGACGCGCTTCAGACTGCGCTCTACGCGCAGGATACGTGGTCGGTAAACCCGAAGCTGACATTGACCGGTGGCGTCCGGGCTGACATCAGCCGGTTCCTGACAGATAATGACTATGCTCCCGCAATCGATTCGGCGTACGGTTCACGCGAGACGCCGAAGGGTGCCGTCCAGTTCTCGCCCCGTCTCGGCTTCAACTGGGATGCAACGGGAAATCAGATCAATCAGATTCGCGGTGGTGTCGGACTTTTCGTTGGCACTCCGCCGTACGTCTGGCTCGAGAATGCGTATATTCAGAACGGCAGAATCATCACGTTCCTTCAGTGCGGAGCAGGATTCGGAAACGCCGCCAACCCCGCACCGGCTTTCACCGTCGATAATGCCAGCATTGCGACGTGCGCCAATGGGCAGGGTGCGAAACCAATCGGTGACGTCAGTTTCCTCGACAAGAACCTGAAGTTCCCGCAGCCGGTGCGTGCGAATCTCGCGTACGATCGAGTGCTGCCGTTCAACCTGGTGGGAAGTATCGAAGGCCTCTACTCGAAGACGCTCAATCAGCTCTTCTTCGTGAATCGCAACCTGGCAGGGCCGGTAGCCGTCGATAAGTTCGGCCGCACCATGTACGGCGTGATCTCTACCTTCGGTACGGCCAACACGGCGCGACCGGCGGCGGTCATTGCGAACGGCGGCACGGCGCGCTTCAGTACGGCTATCGACATTGAGAACCAGAACAAGGACTACGCGTATAACATCACTACGCAGCTCAGAAAGCGTTACTCGAACGGATGGGAGGCGCTGGTCGCCTACAACTACGGGCGCGCGTACGATGTGCAGAGCTTCACTTCCAGTACGCATAGTTCGAACTGGTCGTTTGGCCGCACGAACTCTGGTGTGCAGGAGACGCCAGGTTCACCGACTACTTCTCTCTTCGATCAGCCGCACAAGATCAGCGCTTTCGTAACCAAGACGTTCAACTGGGGCAGCATGCTTGGCCGCGGTTGGGCGGAAGGCCTTGGTACTGACGTGACGTTCGCCTATACCGGCGTATCCGGGTCCGCTCACGACTATGTGTATACAGGTTCCAGCGGCCGCGGCGACATGAACGCAGATGGCGTCCCTGGAAACGATCTCATCTACATTCCGACTGATGTGAACGATGTAAGTCAGATCCGCTTCGCGAACGTCACTGTTTCCGGGGAAACTCTCACGGCCGCCGATCAGGCTGCGGCGTTCGAGCAGTTCATCAGCTCGAACGAGTGCCTCAACAGCTCGCGCGGCAAGATCATGGAGCGCAATACCTGCCGCCTCCCGTTCGCGAACAACATCAACATGACGCTGCGTCAAAACATTCCACTCGTTTCCGGATCGCAGCGCGTCGCGATTCAGCTCGACATCTTCAACTTTGGAAATCTGTTGAACGAGGATTGGGGTCAGGAGCGCGTTAATCCTATAACCAACTTCAACAACATCCCGTTGCTGGCGCACACAGCGAGCTCGACGAACAACCCGGCCGACGCTGTCCCAACGGTGAACTTCAATTACCGCGTCTTCGATCGTCAGAAGACGGGGACACTTGAGACTTACCAGGTGGGTAACTTCGCGGGTAACTACTGGAGAATGCAGCTCTCCGCACGTGTCAGCTTCTAACTGACTCGGTTTCAAGAAAACGGGCACCGGCTCCGGCCGGTGCCCGTTTTTCATTTCTTTTCCCCGGACCTGGCTCGCCCGGCGCAGCTACGCCCACCCGCCGGGAACGGTTCATCCCTCTCCTGCGGGCTGGCTGTTGCGGGTCGACTGCGCGCTATCTAGTATAGGGATAAAGGGGGCTCCTGGAGGCATCCGATGAAGGCAGCGTCGAGGACTCGCCGGATACGCTTGTTACCCGCCTATGCTTCTCTGGCTATCGCGGTCCTCGGACTATTCCCGGCTGAGCGGGCACACTCTCAAAGCCTTCAGGGCCAGACTGCGATCGTCATCGCGTTCGTCACAGACACCATGGGCAAGCCTCTGTCCGGGACTGAGGTGCAGGTGGTCGGAACCGGGGTGCGCGGCAGCACTGATGAAGGCGGGCGCGTGGCCTTGCTGGCTGTTCCAGCGGGTAAAGCCGTCCTCCGTCTTCGCCGTCTCGGGTTCGCGGAAATGACAGTGCCCATAGCGGTGACGGCAGGGATGGCGCCCGAGTCCCGCTATCGAATGACACCGGTGGCCGCTGACCTCAAGGAAGTCGTCGTGCGCGCAAGGTCTCTCAAGCCGGAGCGTTACGCAAAAACCGGGAAGTTCGATTCTTTCTATCGCCGGCGCGCGCAGGGCAGCGGCACTTTCCTGACGCGCGAGATCATTGACGCGCGGAATGCGCAGAAATCCGAGGACCTGCTCCGGATGTCGACTGGCATCAAGATCAGGTACCGTGGTAACACCCCGTCGATTCAGTTCATGCGATGCCCGAAGGTCAACGTCTACGTAGACGGAATTAGGAGCCACGACCCGTCACGCGACTACTTCGCGCTGTCACCCCTCGATATCGAGGCGATCGAAGTCTACCACGGCGTGGCGCAGGTCCCGCCGGAATTCAGTCCTCAGCCTAATGATTGCGCGGCCATCATCGTATGGACGCGTTGGCACGGCGGCGACTGAAAAGTCGAGTTAAAACACCTTAAGATTGATGTAACGCCGCGGATCCCGCTTCACATCAGCGAGCAAGGAATCCATCCGCTGAAGCACACCGCGCAGATCGTTGTAGGCTCCCGGATCATTGAGAGCCATGCCAACAGTGCCATCACCCTGATTCATCTTCATCACCAGCGAATCGAGCCGCGCGCTCGTCTGGCGGAAATCCGCGCTCAGCACCGCCAGGTTGGCAGACGCGGCCCGCATGTTCTGAAGAGTCGAATCGATCTTGGCAGAGTCGATGCCCGACGTTGCCTGGCGGAATGATGCCTGCGTCGCGGTCAGCTGCCTGTTCTGCT
>JAYUWU010000072.1:0-14215 GCA_043753365.1 Gemmatimonadaceae bacterium
CGGATCGCCGGTACACCGGGCAACGACGCATTACTAGAAGGGTTATAGGGGACAGAACCCCGGAAAGACCCCCGAGATCGGCTCCTTCCCCGGCCCGTCCCTTGCTCTTACCCACACCCATGGGCCGGTCACCAAAATGGTCGATCCGGTGGATCGCAGCTGTCTTCGCGCTGATTCCCGGGCCGATCGCTGCACAATCAAATTCAGGCGAACCAGACAGGATCGAGGTCACCGGGCTCACGTTCAACGGAGTCAAGGCGATCGATATCGATGAGCTGAAGACAAGCATTGCGACTGAGAAATCGCATTGCATAAGCGCCATCCTTCTGCCGATCTGCTGGATCACGAAAGCCAACTACGTCTACGAGCGGGAGTACCTCAATCGCGAGGAACTCGCCCGGGACATTTTGCGCGCGCGGGTCTTCTACTGGAAGCGTGGCTACCGTGAGACCCTCGTGGACACAGTGGTTACCGCGAAGGGGAGCAATGAAGCCGCGGTGACGTTCAACGTCACCGAAGGCGCGCCAACGATGGTTTCGCGCATTGGGGTCACTCAGGCCTTCCCTGTACTGAGCCAGCGCGAGATAGATGACCGCCTCGTGCTCGGCGCCAATTCGCCACTCAACGTCATCAGGCTCGACTCCAGCCTCATCTTTCTTCAGCAGAGCCTGTGGGACAAGGGGTACGCCGACGCGGTCGTCGACACGAGCGTGGCGATCGATACGGTGACGAAGACAGCGACGGTCGAGATAGCCCTGAATCCCCGATGGCGCGCAACGGTGTCGGACATAATCGTCGAGGGCAACGACAAGATCTCGACGAACGTGATCCTGAACTCGCTGTCTCTTCATCCCGGGGACCTCTTCAAGAGGTCGGAGCTGTTGCGCAGCCAGCGCGCGCTGTACGAGTCGAACCTCTTCCGGCGCGCGTCGATCGACATCCCGCGGCAGGAGGACTCGTCGAAAGTCCTGATCGTGAATGTTCAGGAAGCGCCACAGCGCGAAGCGAGAATCAGCGCGGGGTTCAGCACTGTCGACTTCGTTCAGGTCGAGGGCCGTTTCACACACTACAACTTCCTCGGCAACGCACGGCGTTTCGACGTGCAGGGCGCAGTCGGAAATCTCCTTGCAAAGTCGCTGAATGGACGGTTTATTTTCCGCAACGCGTTCGAGAATGTGAGAGCCGATCGCGATGTGTATTTCCTGCCGACCTACAACGCCAGCGTAAACCTCAGGCAGCCGTGGTTCAAAGCCCGGGAGAACGAGCTCGGCCTTGGCTTTTTTGGCCATCGGCGAAGTGCGCCGGGGATTTACGTCGATAACGGGCTCGGATCGAGCGCGACGTTCACGCGTGAAATTCTCGAACGAGGGTTCGCCAGCGCGAATTATCGCTTCGAGCTGAGCAGGGTCGAAGCCGGCGACATCTACTTCTGCGTCAATTTTGGAATCTGTGACGACGGTACGCTGGGAGCGATCCAGGAGAACCAGAAGCTGTCGCCGTTCAACGTCGCGATGAACGTCAATCGTGCCAATGATCCGCTTTCGCCGACACGCGGCTATCGCTTCAGCGCAGATGCCGAGCACGCGTCGGCATTCACGTTATCGGACTTCCGGTATAATCGCGCGACAGGTGACGCCGCGCTCTATCGCCCGATACGTAGCCGGGGCACACTCGCCGGGCATCTTCGCATGGGCTGGGTCCGAGCGCTGCCGAGTACGTCGACAGCGCTTGGAGTCGGCACCGATGCTGCCCTGCTTCATCCGCGAAAACGCTTCTATTCCGGCGGCTCTCGCTCAGTGCGCGGCTACGGGGAAAACCAGCTCGGACCGCGGGTGCTGACGATTCCATCTTCAGTTCTTAGAGAGAACGACCCTGCATGCACTGAAGCTGTCGACATCATGACTTGCGACCCGAATGTGGAGCAGCTGGACCGGCTCGACTTCGAGACACGCCCGCTGGGCGGAAATTTTGTGGTTGAGTTGAGCGCGGAGCTTCGCTTCCCGCTGTGGAAGCAACTATTCGGAGCCGGTTTCATCGATGCGGGGTATGTATCGCAGAAGACCAATCCTGAGCTTCCGAGGAGCAAGGCCGCAATCACGCCGGGAATCGGTGTCAGGTATCGTTCGCCCGTTGGTCCGATCAGAGTGGATATCGGAATCAACCCCGGACTCGCCGAGACCTTGCCGGTCCTTACTGACATGACGGTAAATGGCGAGAAAACTCTGGTGACCTTGAATGAGCCCCGCCGCTTCAAGCCTGTCGGTCAGGGTGTGTGGGGTGTGTTCGACAGAATGGTTCTGCACCTCTCGATCGGAGAGGCGTTCTGATGCGTACAGGACTGATCCGACTGTTTGCCGCGCTGGCGATCGTCGCTGTGCTCGTTGCCGGCGGTGTATTTATCGCGACGCAGACCAGCTGGGGACGCGAAAAAGTTCTCGAGCGCGTAGTCGGTGCGATCCAGGGAAATGCGCACGGAATCATCAAGACGGGTCGCATCACCGGGAATCTTCTCGACGGATTTGTGCTGCACGATCTCGTGATTACTGATAGCGCGGGTGAGCCTCTGGCGAATATCGATGAGGTACATGCGCGGTATCAGCTCCTGACGCTGCGGTCGCAGCGCATCGAGTTTGATGACGTAAAACTTGTAAATCCGATTATCGTGCTGGATCGCAAGCCGGGCGGCATCTGGAATTTCGACCGGATCTTCCCGCGCGATACCATCACGCCGCAGGCGTTGAGAAAGCCAGGCTGGGGTACATGGGTCACGTTCACCGATCTTACGATGGTGAATGGTGACATCACTGTGAAGACACCGTGGGAGCCCGACATGCGCGTTGTCGGGTCTGATCGGAACGACATACTCCGTCAGGAACTTGGTCCCGAGGGCAGGCTCGTTCTTCAGAAGTCCGGGGACGGGTATCAGAAGATCTCCAAGTTCCACAAAATCAACGCGACAGTGCCGCTCCTGCGGTTTCAGGATCCGACGAACGAAGTTCGCAGGGCTGAGGTTGCATCTCTCAGCATGATTGCCGAGCCGTTTCGACCGCCGATGGCGGATATCCGATCAATGGTTGGCGCGTTCGATTTCACGAGTGATTCAGTGTGGTGGGAAGACGTCAGGGTCGAAATGCCAGGAAGCAAGTTGCTGGGTAGCGGACGTTATACCGTGCTGACCAACGACATGACTCTTCGTGCGCGTGCCGCCCCCGTTGCAATGGCAGACCTGCGGTGGATTTATCCGCGCACACCGGAGAAGGGATCTGGCACGCTCGACTTCGCGATGGACTGGGTCGGAGATACGAGCATCTACATCGCGAAGAATGCCGATGTGCGCCTCGCTGATGCGCATCTGCGCGGTGACCTGGGGATGACAGTAGCGGAAAACTTCAGCATCCACGGGACTGATCTCCGGTTTACGAATCTCGACACGCGGCTCATCGAGTCGATGTTTCCGGCCATCAAGCCTCCGCGATCGGGAATTCTCGCGGGACGGGCAAAAGTCGACGGCAATGCCGAGGCGCTCGATGTCGACAGCGACATTACCTTCAACGATCGTGGGGCGGGAACCAGCCGGATCATCGCCGTCGGTGAGGTTGGCTTCGGTGAAGGAAGCTTCAGGGCGGAAAATCTTCGGCTCACGATGCGGCCGGTGCAGGTCGAAATGGCGAGCGCATTCGTTGACGATCTCCCCGTTAGCGGGACGATCAGCGGTACGGCGACCCTCAACGGCTCGACGACGTCGCGGATGACTGCGCGCGCGGACATCACGCACGTCGATCGCGGTGCCACATCGAGAATCACTGGAACCGGGGCGCTCAGGAAACCGGGCTCGGCCGGATTTGCTTCAGCGTGGTTCGATGTAGATGCGCGGGTGCATCCGCTGTCCCTCGTCACTGCCGGAAGATTTTTCCCGACGGCAGGCCTTCGAGGCAGCGCTGAAGGTCCGCTGAGACTAACCGGTACGATGCGTCAGCTCGCGGTTCGCTCGAATCTGGGGTTCTCCGATGGTGGAAATGCGAGCATTACCGGAACGCTCGACCTCGCAAGCGTGGATAAAGGCTACGACGTGGATGTTGTGGCCGAATTGTTCAACGCCAACGCGATCGTTACCAAAGCACCTCGGACATCCATTACCGGCAGGCTTTCCGCTGATGGAAGGGGCTTCGACCCGGCAACGATGCGCGCGAACATCGCGGCCGATCTTCAGTCCTCGACTTACGACACCTTGTCGGTCACAGCCGCCACTGTGCGGATGACGGCAGCTAACGGAATGGCGCAGATCGATACACTGTCCGTCGAGATTCCGCAGGGAATTGCGCAGGCGAGCGGCACGTTCGGGTTGAAGCCCGGTACCAGTGGCACACTGCGATATCACGTCGATGTCGATTCACTCTCGCGCCTCGCGGGCTTCTTCCCGCCGGCTGATACGGGTGTAGTGCAACCACGCCCCGGGATCCTCGCCACCAGGATCAATCGCGCGCGTGCCGACTCGCTTCGCGAGGCCACCGCAACAGAGGTTGAGCGCGCTGCGCTCGGTCGCCCGCAAGTAACGCTCGCTGCCGTCGATACTCCAACCGCGATACCGCGGAATGTTTTTGCCGGTTCGATCAAGGCTGATGGTGTTGCAACAGGCAACATGAAGGAGTTTGGCCTTACGGGAACTGCCAGCGGAGAGAATCTTCTCTTCCAGGGCAACAGCATTCTCAGGGCGCGGGGCGAATACTCCTGGACGAATGCACTGACTCCGCGCTCGCACGTGGAGGTCAATGCAACTGCCGCTGTCGTGTCGGCCAGCGGTTTCGATCTCGACAGCGTTCAGGCGAAGGTGTCATACCAGAAGCCGAACGGAGCCGCTGAGGTGACAGTGGTTCAGAACGCGACTGATGAATACAGCGTCAATGCTGATTACGTCGTAAACAATCTTCGTAACGAGCTGCGCCTGAACCGCATGCAGCTTCGCTTCGATACGACGGTGTGGGCATCGACAGGTCCATCCACAGTTCACTGGGGCGACGCCGGCTGGGACATCGGCAAGCTCGAGCTGCGTAACACGTCTACCGGGCGAATTTTCGTCGACGGGCTGATTCCGAAGGAAGGGCGCGCCAACCTCGAGGTCGCGGTCGACAACTTCGCAGTAGAGGACCTGATCTCGCTCGCACAGAGCGACGTCGATGCGAAGGGGCTCGTATCGTTCGACCTGCGTGCTGAAGGAACAGCGGTCGACCCGACTTTCTCGGGATCCTTCGGCACACAGAATTTTCTCTACAACGGAACGCTGATCCCTGAGATACACGGGACGCTCAACTACCGTGATCAGACTCTGACAGGGCGCGCTGATGCGATGCGTGCCGGCAGCCAGCCATTCCTTGTTGCAGAGGGAACGATTCCGATCAACCTGGCGTTGTCGGGTGTGACAGGTTCGCGACTCCCCACGGACAGGCAGATAGACCTGGCTGTAAAAACTGACAGCCTCCCGCTCGATCTCGTCCCCCAGGTCGGACGCTTCGTCAGCAACCTGCAGGGGAAGGCCATCGCCGATTTCAAAGTAGCGGGAACGCTTGCGAGGCCGGAGCTCAGCGGGCAGTTCACGCTCGACAGCGCGCGAGCGCGACTCCCACTGATCGGTATCGATCTCACGGGCATTGACGGATCCATCCGGATGCTTCGGGACACTATCGTCATCGACTCTCTGGTCGCCTACAGCGGTGGGAGAATCCAGATAACCGGGGGCGTTGGAATCGGTTCGTTCCGGGAGCCGTCTTTCGACCTTGCCCTGCTGTCACGGAACGCCCTCCTCGTCAACAGCGAGCAGGGTAAGATCAGGGCGGATCTCAACCTTACCGCCAAGGGACCTTTCGTGGATACGCACATCGAGGGAGCAGTACGCATCCTCAATGGTGTGCTCTACGTTCCGCGCTCTAAAAAGAAGACTTTGATCGGCGCGAAGGATCCAGCTCTGTTCAGTGTGCTGGACACCGCTGTCCTGGAAAATCGCGAGATCTTCCCGGCTCAATCGCCTCTCCTCGCCAATATGCGGATGGACGTGAACCTGCGCGTCGACCGCGACGTGTTCGTTCGATCGGCTGACTACAATGTCGAGCTCTACAGCGAGCGCGATCTGGCCATTCACGTCAACCGCGCAAAGGAATCACTGGTTCTCGACGGGACGCTGCTGACCGAGCGTGGGAGCTACACGTTCCTTTCGAAGCGCTTCGACATCAAGCGCGGATCGGCGACCTTCGTAAACACGAATGAGCTCAATCCCACGCTTCAGGGCACCGCCAGCTACGAAGTGAATCTGCCGGCACGCGAGGCGATCAACATCCAGATCGTCGTCGGCGGTACGATGCGGAGCCCGCAGATTTCACTTCAGAGTGACGCGCAGCCGCCGATCACTCAGAGCGACCTGCTGAGTTACCTGGCATTTGGGCAATCGTCGTCATCGCTCCTGCAGCTCGAGGGAAGTGGTCTCAGCTCAGGCGCGAACATTGTCGGCGCTGGCGCCGAGCTCGCCAGCCGTCAACTGGCCGCGGTTGCACTTGGTGTATTTGCCGATCAGCTGTCGGGTGAGGCCGCGCGCTCGTTCAAGGCTGATGTATTTACGATTGCACCGGCCGACATCCAGACCGACGTTGGCGGTTTCCTCCGGGCAACCGAAGTGGAGATCGGCAAGTATATCCGCGGTCACAGTTTTGTCGCCCTGACTCTCCGTCCCGATCCTGCTGCGCTGCAGCGTCCCGGTCTTCTCCTGCAGCATCGTTTCGGCGGCCTCAAGGGCTATAGCTACGAGTTGAGCTTCCAGCCGCGATATCTGCTTCGCGAGCCAACCCTCGAGCTGGTTCAGCCGAACACAACGAGCGTGTTCAGCCTGTTCTTCATTCGTAACTGGCGCTACTGATCGAGGCGTGGCAGCAGCCGGAGCGCAGGCGCTGAGAATAGAGACGCGGGTTTCGACTGCTGTTAGCGTTTAGCAGCACCAGCTCACAGCTGTAAACAAGCGCTAAAGAGCTTATGGCTAAGTATCGCTAACTGCTAATCGCAGGATCCCGCCTGTTGTTCTTTGTAGTACAAAGTACTTGACAGCGCAGATAGAAAATCCCAATCTTACTCTCAGCACCAACCCGAAGAGTGAGATGATGGAACCTGCCAGTCGAACATCGGTTTTCTGGGGAACAGCAACAGCCGTCGCGGCACTCGCGACATGGATCATGTTCGACGCGTTTGCCGGCATCAACTGGGTCATCTGGACCACGTCCATAGCAGCCGGCTTGATCCTCGTGATGCGCCACCGCCCAGAGGACCGAAGGCCGGTAGCCCTGCTCGCCGGAACAGCCGTCATCATCTCAGGCGGAGCCGCAGTCTCCGCAAACCCGGTCATGCACGCGCTCATCTTCCTCTCGGTATCGCTGTTTTTCGCAATGGCGATGCTGCTCGCCAGCGCACCATCTATTCAGCGAATCACCGCCGCATTCACGGTCACAGCTCCCCTGGTCGCAGCAGCAAACGCACTTGTATCCGCGCTTGGGCAGTTCGTGGAAGGCACCCAGCTCGTCAGATCGACCCGCGCCCGCAGCACGATCCGCGGAATAGTCATCACCCTGCCAGTCCTCGTCATCTTCGCCCTCCTCCTCTCAGTCGCAGACCCGACATTCGCCTCATGGCGCAACTCGATCGAGGCGCTGATCGGAAACTGGGATTTTCTCCCGCGGTCCATATTCTTCCTCATCATTCTCGTAGTCACCCTCGGCGCCTACGCATACTCGGCAACCGCCACCGGCACGCGAAAGCTCAACCGCAAGGAACACCATCGCTGGCTTGGATCCGGCGAACGATTGATACTGATCGGCAGCGTCACCGGTCTTCTGTGGCTCTTCATGGCAGTCCAGATCAGCTACCTGTTCGGCAACCTGCCCCGCGTTACCGGATCCGGAATCACGTTCGCGGAATATGCACGGCGTGGATTTGGCGAGCTCACGATCGTCGCCTCAGCGAGCGCCCTGCTCATCATTGCATCTGAGCGGTACGGCGTACGCGATGCGCGCGAACGAACCACCCGCCTCATCACCTTCGCGCTCATTATCGCCGTCCTCTTCATCCTGGGCTCCGCGTTCAATCGTGTGGTGCTGTACGAAAACGCTTACGGGTTTACGACGGCACGCCTTTACGCGCAGGGGTTCATGATCGTGGCGGGCGCTGCTCTGATCGCGCTGACAATCGAAGTTGCAGGAACCCTCGACGCTGGAAGGCTGTTCCGCCGGGCACTCACGGCCGCCACCGTGGTTTTTCTCGCGCTCCTCTACTGGAATCACGAGGCGTGGATCGCGAGACAGAACATCGAGCGGTTAGCGGTTACGGGAAAACTCGACACACGTTACCTCGCGCGCGAGCTGTCGCCTGACGCTCTGCCGACAATCGTTTCGAACATGTCGCGCCTTCCTGAGCCAACGCGATCCGAGATGCGTATCGCACTCGAGCGACGCTACCGCGGCCGGAATAGCGAGCTCGAGCGCGAGTGGTACGAGGCTAACCTCGCTTACACCCGCGCCCTTCCACTCCTCAAATCACTCGGTCTTCCGTAGCGCCGCGTATTCGTCCCAGAACACAGCAATGGCCCGCATGCCGACGCGGAAGTTCTCCTCACTCATCCACTCATCGGGAGCATGAGCGTTCTCCCCCGGCAACCCAAAGCCCACCAGCAGCACAGGTGCGCCGAGCACGCGTTCGAAATCGCCGACGACGGGGATGGAGCCGCCTTCGCCCACTATCACTGGCTCCTTGTCGAACGCGGTCGAAAGCGCGCGGCGAGCAGCATCGTACAGCGGCCCCGTCAGCTCTGCCTTCCACGGGCGGCCACCGTGCAGGTATTTCACGCTGACCTTCACGCCGGGTGGAGTGACTCGGTCCACGTGTGCCTGCATGAGCCGCACTACTTCGCGGGGATCCTGAGCGGGGACGAGGCGGCAGCTGACTTTCGCCATGGCCTTCGCCGGCAACACTGTTTTCGCACCTTCTCCGATATAACCGCTCAGCAGTCCGTGGACCTCGCACGTCGGCCGAGTCCATAACCGCTCGAGTGTGGTGAAATCTTTCTCACCGAATAGCGCAGAAGATCCTGTCTCCTGAAGAAACGTGTTCTCGTCGAAAGGCAGCTCACGCATGCCAGCGCGAATCTCGGGGCTCCATTCCTCGACGGCATCGTAAAACCCCTCGATCGCAACGTGCCCGTTCTCGTCATGGAAAGTCGCGAGAATGCGCGCGAGGGCCGTAGCCGGGTTGGCAACCGCTCCTCCATACGCTCCGGAATGCAGGTCGGTCGCCGGGCCCTGAACATTGATCTCGAAATACGCGAGGCCTCGCAGCGACGAAAGAATCGACGGTTGCCCCGGACTGAACATCGTGGAGTCGGATATGACGACGGCATCGCAGGCCAGGAGATCCTTCTTGGCCTCCACGAACTCCTCCAGGTTGTCGCTGCCGACTTCCTCCTCACCCTCGGCAATCATCACGACGTTCACCGGAAGTTTTCCGCGCGTCGCCATGTGCGCTTCGAGGGCCTTCACGTGCAGGAAGAGCTGACCCTTGTCATCAACCGAGCCGCGAGCGTAGATGTTGCCGTTACGGACCGTCGGCTCGAAAGGCGGTGACGTCCAGAGCTCGAGGGGTTCCGCCGGTTGCACATCATAGTGGCCATAGACGAGGACCGTCGGCGCGCCTGGTGCTCCTCTCCACTCGCCTATTACGACAGGATGTCCGGGAGTATCATGAATCTTCGACGTGAGCCCTGCCTTCTCCATCGAGTCCCTGAGCCATTCGGCGGCCCGGCGGACGTCGGCATTGTTATCAGATTTTGCGCTTACGCTGGGAATCCGGAGGAACTCGAAGAGTTCCTCGCGGATGCGTGAGTCGTTGTCGGTGAAAAACTGATTGAGGTCGGTTTCCTGTGTCATTTCAGTTGGTTGGCGAATCGGTTACGGGCGACAGCCGCGTCACGCGGCGACAGCCCTCGATGCAGCTATCCCGGCGAAAGTTGCAGCGATCGACAGGGTGACACTCATCACTATATATGCCGCTGCTCTACCGTACGATCCGCCTTCGATGAGCGCGACTGTTTCGATGCTGAACGCCGAGAACGTTGTGAAGCCACCGCAGAACCCCGTGATCAGCGCCGTCCGCATCAGGGGCGACGTCTGGGAGTTCATATAGTGCTGAGTGAGAACGCCGATGAGGAAACAGCCAAGAACGTTGACCGCAAGAGTGCCGGCCGGGAACGAAACGTGAGTGGCCCGCTGAGCCGCTCCACCAAGGAGATACCTGGCTACACTTCCTGCGGCTCCGCCGATTGCTATCCATATCAGCATGGGGGGAAATTAACGCGTGCGGAATGGCGCCGTGGTCGATCATGACTGATGCCCGCAAGCCGGTCAGGACCGAGACTCAGATCTCGGCTGGAGGGGCTGTCGTGCGTCGCGCAGGCGGCCGTGATCCGCGAGACCTGAAAATTGCGCTTGTCTCCGTGGGAAAAAGCCTGCGCGATGGCAACTTCCCAAGGGAATCATCGAGAAGGGCGAGACCCCTGATGCGGCCGCGATCCGTGAGGTGAGAGAAGAAGCCGGTATTGTGGCGACGGTCGATTCGCTCATTGAAAAGGTCGAGTACTGGTACCAGGCGACAGTCGGCGGTGAGCGGGTTCGCTACCACAAGTTTGTCTACTTCTACATGATGTGGTATTTCTCGGGTGACGTGGCCGACCACGATCATGAGGTGAACGAGGCGTGCTGGGTTCCTGCCGAGGACGCTGTGGCCCAGATCGCCTTCCGGAGTGAACGCGGCATCGTGGAGAAGGCGTTGCAGATTGCACAGGCGAAAGGAGGTCCATGACGAACCGGCTTGCTGGAGAAACCAGCCCGTACCTGCTCCAGCATGCGGAAAATCCCGTGGACTGGTATCCGTGGGGTACGGAGGCGCTGGAGCGCGCGCGGCTCGAGGACAAGCCAATTCTGCTGAGCATTGGCTACGCTGCTTGTCACTGGTGCCACGTCATGGCGCACGAGTCGTTCGAGAACGTTGCCACTGCGCGGCTGATGAACGAAAACTTCATCAACATCAAGGTCGATCGTGAGGAGCGGCCCGATCTCGACGGCATCTACATGCAGGCAGTGCAGGCGCTGACCGGCCACGGCGGCTGGCCGATGACAATGTTCCTGACCCCGCACGGTGAGCCGTTCTACGGCGGAACTTATTATCCGCCGGAAGATCGCCAGGGCATGCCTTCGTTCACGCGAATCCTCGAGTCCGTCTCCAACGCCTACCGCACGAAGCCGGAGTCGGTGGCGGAGACGGCGCGGCAGATGCTCGAGCTTTACGCGGCATCGAGGATGAGCGCTCGCAGTGAAGGCGCCCTGACACCGCACGCGCTCGATCTCGCGTACCGTGGCCTCGCCCAGCGATATGATGTCAGGCACAGTGGATTCGAAGGCGCCCCGAAGTTTCCGCCGACCATGTCACTCGATTTTCTGCTGAGGTACTGGCGCCGGGCTGACTCCGATTATTCGCTGCAGATGGTCGTCGACACGTTCCGGACAATGTCGCGCGGGGGGATTTACGACCAGGTCGGCGGCGGTTTCCATCGCTACGCGGTCGACGCGATATGGCTGGTGCCGCACTTCGAGAAGATGCTCTACGACAACGCTCTTCTGGCGCGACTCGGAGCGAATCTCTGGCAGGCAACGCACGACGAGGAGGTCAAGCGCGTCACGATTGAAACCGTTCAGTGGGTCGAGAGAGAGATGACCTCCGCGGAAGGCGGCTTCTATTCGTCACTCGACGCCGACAGCGAAGGAGAGGAGGGCAAGTTCTACGTCTGGAGCTCGGCCGAGCTCGACAGCCTGCTTGGCTCTGACTCGCCGGTCGTCAAGGAATACTACGGCGCCACACCCGGCGGGAACTTCGAGGGTGGCAACATCCTCCATGTCCGCATTGACGCTTCGCTTTCTGCAGCGAAGGCAGGGATATCAGTCGACCTGTTTCACACGATCATTGCTGACGCGAAGGAAACACTCTATTCGGTTCGAACGAAGCGAATCTGGCCCGGGCTCGACGACAAGATTCTCGCCGCCTGGAACGGCCTCATGCTTCGCGGCGTCGCTACTGCCGCGCGTGTCTTTGAGCGTGAGGACTTCAAGCGTCTGGCACTGAGGAATGGCGAGTTTCTCCACCGCGAGATGATTCGCGATGACCGGGTGATGCGCACTTACACGAAGGGCTCAGCGCGGATCCCGGGCTTTCTTGAGGACTATGCTGCTGTCGGCCTGGGTTTCATCGCATTGTACGAGCTGACTTTCGATACCGCATGGGTCGCTCGAGCGTCCAGCCTGGCGACTTCGATGGTCAAATGGTTCTGGGACGATTCCACAGGCGCGTTTTTCGACACGCCCAGTGATGCCGAGACGCTGATCACGCGACCGCGCGACGTTACAGACAATGCTCAGCCGTCCGGAACTTCGCTGGCCGTCGACCTCCTCCTGTGTCTTGCCGAGTTGTGTCAGGATGCCGACATGAGGCGCCGCGCGGCGTTCATTCTGGAGACGCTCGCGACGCCAATGATGCGGCATCCTGGTTCCTTCGGACATATGCTTGGTGCGGCAGACATGGCGGTGAATGGGGCTGTCGAGATTGCGATTGCAGGGAGGCCGGGAGACAAGGCGTTCAAGTCACTCCAGCACGAAGTTGCCGTTCACTACGTTCCATCGCTTGTCCTGGCGGGCGGAATGCCAGCAGCGGCGGACCACATTTCGCTTCTCGCGGGTAGAGAGCAGCAAAGCGGCAAGGCAACTGCGTACGTTTGCAGATCGTACGCGTGCGAGCAGCCTGCTGCGACGCCGGCAGTGCTGGCGAGCCAGCTGGAGCGTGCAGGCCGACTGTAAACTTCCAACAAGTGAGACTGCAGTGGATCGCTCGAACAAGATTGCGCAGGCCTACGGCTATGCGATTTGTTTCATCGCCGTGGTGACTCTCCTCTTTTCGTCGAAGAACATAATCGATGCCGCGTTCGACCTGAGTGCACCCCTTCGAGCAGACAGATATATGTCGGGGCTCAACCTCACGTCCTTCGAGGCGTACAAGCGGGAGCGTATAGAGCGTCGCGACCGGCCGACTCCCGTGGGTGCCGAGGCTCCCGCTCAGACGACCGACGCGGAGCTTCGCGTGATCTTCGACGACGAGCGCGCAAATCACATAGAGTCCGTGCGCTTCCGCGCAATGCGATCGTTAGTCTCCAACATCCTCCTGGTGCTGATCGCTTTCGGATTGTTCGCGACACACTGGCGCTGGCTTCGACGGGAGGCACAAGCCGCGTGAGCGACAGCCAGCCGTCATTCACCCGCGGAGTTTTCGCGGGCGCCGTCTACGATCAGCTCCTTTTCCCATTCCCTCCGCAGCTCGACAAGAGCAATCCGGAAGAAGCCTCGGTTGTCAGGCGGCTACTCGGTGAGCTCGACAATATGGAGAGAGCGAAAATCATCGACCCCGCGAAGTTCGACGAAGATGAAGTGGTCAGCGAAGAGGTCATCGCTGAGTTCGCGCGAGTTGGGCTGCTGGGACTGACGATACCCAGGGCGTACGGTGGTCTCGAGCTTTCGCACACAGCGTATGCGCGAGTGTTTGGAAAGATCTCGGCGATCGACCCATCCCTCGCCGTCCTCGTGGGCGTTCATTGCGGCCTCGGCTCGAAGGCTATTGTGCTCTATGGAAACGAGGAGCAGAAGTCCCGCTACCTGCCGATGCTCGCGCGGGGCGAAACACTGGCGGCTTATGCACTGACCGAACCTGAGACAGGGTCGGACGCGCAGAACATCAAGACTTCAGCGCGACTTGCCGACGACGGATCGAAATGGATTCTCAACGGTCACAAGATCTGGATCGGCAACGCGCACAGAGCGGGCGTGATCGCAACGTTTGCGCAGACTCCTGTCGAGCGCAGGGGTGAGACCGTAATGAGGTCGACAGCCTTTATTCTCCGCCCCGACATGCCCGGCTTCAAGGTGCTCGGAACGGTTCGCAAACTCGGTATTCGCGGCTCCACCCAGGCGGAACTGCTGTACGAAAACCTCGCAGTGCCGGAGGATCATGTACTCGGCACCGTGGGGAAGGGATTCGCGGTGGCGGTTCACGTTCTTAACGCCGGGCGGCTCACACTCGCGGCCGGCTGCACAGG
>JAYUWU010000073.1:0-2078 GCA_043753365.1 Gemmatimonadaceae bacterium
AGCCCGAACCGTGTCTCGAGCAGTGCGTATGCCGTGACGAGCTCACCCTTGTAGTAGCGGGGCAGCAGGGTATACGCGACGACGATGCGGCCGAGCAGGTAGCCCATCGCAAGCTGCAGGAATCCCAGGTTCGTGACGTACGCGAGACCGGGGATGCTGATGAACGTCAGCGCGCTCGTTTCGGTGGCTACGACGGAGAAAAGGATCGCCCACCATGGAATCTTCTTCCCGGCGACGAAATAATCCTTGGCGTCCTTCTGGTCTCGTCCGAGCCAGAGGCCCAGCGCTGTTGTGCCCCCCAGGTACAGGATGAGCACAAAAAAATCGAGGGCGGTGAAATTGGTATTCATCTCACCACCCCCGAGGAGCGTACGGTATCGAAGCGCAGGCTACGCAGTGAACGAGCTGCCGCAGCCGCACCCGCCAGTGGCATTGGGATTCTTGAAGGTGAACCCTGAGCCCTGCATTGACGTGACATAATCGATGGTCACTCCAGAGATGTATTGAGCGGAGAAGGGATCCACAAACACCTTAAAACCGTCGTTATCGATGATGAGATCGTCTTCGGCGCTCTTATCCTCGATCAGCAGGCTGTACTTGAAGCCGCTGCATCCGCCGGGCTGAACGCTTACGCGAAGTCCGCCACCCTGCTCGCCGGTGACGCCTTCTGCTTCCATGAATTTTCTGACCTCGACGGCCGCGCCTTCGGTGACCGTGAGCTCGATATCAGTTGTCGTCGACATTTTATGTGTCCTCCAGAGTACTCATCAAAGTTACGTGTTCTGCCACGGAAATCAAAGCATTCCAGCTAGACGAGCGTCGTCGCCGTCCGCGAGCCTGCGCCGGAAGATCCCTCCATCCGGAATGACCTGGCGATCCAGGCGAAACACGCGGCCGCAACGGCGAGCAGGATGACGCCGGTCAGCGTCTGCCCGAAGATCACCTTGCCGATCCCGAACAGGCTTGTATACACGGCGGCCACACCTGCGATCCAGTTGCTCCACGTGATGGCGCCGCCCTCGATCCCTTCTTCTCCGTAGCCGAGTCGCTTGGCAACGCGGCGCCAGCCCCGGCCGCCGGGACGAACGCGGTGATAGAACGCGTCGAGCTTCTCGTCGGGCTCAGGCTTCGTCATGTAGGTAACGGCGAGCCAGACGACCGTGCTGACACCGACAGTGATGAGCATGATCACGGAGTCGGCCCGCGGGTCGCCAGCCGCAAAGCGCTGCGGAATAGTCGCGAATGCAACCAGCGAGACGAAGAACGAAGCGGTCATCGCGCTGATCTCCGACCAGGCGTTGATCCTCCACCAGTACCAGCGAAGAATCAGAACGAGTCCCGTGCCTGCTCCGAGCGCGAGCAGGAACTTCCACGCCTGCTCGACTGACGAGAGCTGCGACGTCACCGCGATCGATGCGACGAAGATGAAGATCGTGGCGAGGCGGGAGACGAAAACGAGGTGCTTGTCGGTGGACTCAGGCTTGTAGAAGCGCTTGTAAACGTCGTTCACCAGGTACGATGCGCCCCAGTTGAGGTGCGTCGCGACGGTGGACATGTACGCCGCCGCAAAACCTGCAACGATCAATCCGCGCCACGGGCTCGGCATATGATCGACGAACGCCTGCACATATGTCGCTTCCTTATCGACGGCGTTCGGGTAGAGAATGACAGTCGCAAGGCCCGTGATGATCCACGGCCACGGTCTCAGCGCGTAATGCGCGACCTGGAAGAACAGTGTCGCAAGAACACCGTCACGCTCCGACTTCGCCGAAAAGATTCGCTGTGCGATGTATCCGCCGCCGCCCGGCTCCGCGCCTGGGTACCAGGCTGCCCACCATTGAACTGAGAGGAATACTGCGAGCGTCAGGATCGGCATCCATGCATACGCAGTGAAACCGCCCTCTCCGAAGGATACGGGAAGCACACCCAGCGCCGCCGTCTCGCTTCCGAAGTGTGCGATGGCACCCGCCTTCAGCGCACCCATTCCACCGACTGCATCCACGACAAAAAACGCGAGCATGATCACGGCGGCCATCATGATTATGAACTGGATCATGTCTGTCCATAAGACAGCCCGC
>JAYUWU010000074.1:0-5087 GCA_043753365.1 Gemmatimonadaceae bacterium
AGGCGGTCGAAGACTTTCCGGCAGCACATCGCTGACCTGATGACGCTGCTTGCGCGTGGTGCCGAGCAAATCTAGTGTGTCCCCGCTTCTGAGGCGGCGCCCTTCGAGTCCACCGAGTTGAGCCGGGAGATATGTGCTTCGGCTCTTCAGGATCAGGGGGACGTCGATTCCGCCTGCAATCGCCAGGTATACGAACCTGCCGTCCCGGGGAGCAGCGAGAGTCACCGTGTCTCCTTTCGCAGCGTGGTGAGCCTGCCACATCGGAACGTCGCGGCCGGAAAGCGCAAGCTCCGTAGTCGCGCCTCCAACGGCGAAAGTAGCGCTCGTATGGAATTCGATTTCCCCGCCGCTTAGTGCGAGCTCGATCCCAGCGCATCCGGCGTCGTTCCCGAGCATCGCGTTCAGCGTGAGAAGCGCGGGCAGGTCCATCGCACCCGCGCGGGATACTCCACTCGACATGAAGCCGGCTCGTCCCGAGTCCTGAACCGTCGCGTATGCCGGGGCTCTTGTCACTGTCAGCATCTGACGAACCTCACTCGGTCGCCGACCCGAAAACGTGAGGGCGGATCCTGCGCCTGGTCGAAAAGGAACGCATCGGTGTTGCCGATGAGATGCCATCCACCTGGCGTCGACGACGGGTAGATACCGGTCTGCTGCTCCGCGATCGCAACTGAGCCAGCAGGCACTCGCTTTCGGGGCGACTCACGCCTTGGCAGCGCGAGTCGCTCGTCGAGAGGTCTCAGATAAGCGAACCCGGGCACGAACCCGATCACGTAAACGCGGTACTCGCGTTCGCTGTGAATTGTTATCACCTCTTCAACGCTCAACTGGGTGCGACGCGCGACTTCTTCAATGTCCTCACCGTCGTATCGAACCGGAATTTCGTGGACGGCTGGCTCTCCCGATTCACGAATGGCGCCTGCATCTTCAGCTAGCGCCGCCTCGATTCGCTCGACGAGATCAGCGAATCCAATCACCGTCGGATCATAATGTACGCCGAGAGTCGCGTATGATGAGACGATGTCGGTTACCCCCATGATGCCGGCGGCTCGAATCTGCGCCGATCGCGCGATCACGAGCGAACTGAGCCCTTCGCTCATTCCTTGTCCCACCGTCAGCGTAACTGCACGGTCTCCGAGAGGAACTATGTCGAGCGTGCTCATGCGAAGGCGCGGATCGCGACACCGGCACCCTCGAGGTCGCGCCGGGTCGTGCGAAGGATATCGAGTGCATTCGCGCTGTCGCTGTGCACGCAAAGCGAATCTGCCTCAACTATGATCTCTGTTCCGTCCATTGCGGTCACGATCGAATCGAGAACCATCCGCAGGGCGCGTGCAGATGCTGTTGCCGCATTGCCGATTACGGCGCCGGCAAGGTCGCGAGGTACCAGTCTCCCGGCGGGTGTGTACGCCCGATCGATGAATCCTTCGCGGGCGACTGCCAGTCCCTCATTTCGCGCTGCTGTCTCCATCTCACTCCCGGGTAGAGCCAGCACCGCAAGGTCTGCATCGACGCCTGCGATGCACGCGGCCATCGCCGCCGCGACAGCCCGGTCGTCGGCCGCGAGGTTATAGAGTGCGCCATGAAGCTTGACGAACCTCAGCACGCTGTTTTCGCGTGCGCAAGATCGGGCAACGAGTCGTATCTGATCCTCGACTGATGACGCGAGTGCATCGAGAGCGATGCCGAGCGGCCTTCTGCCAAACCCGTCGCGGTCTGGATACGATGGATGGGCACCGACCGAGACCGAGCGTTCTGTGGCAGCGCGAACCGTTCGCCTGATGACGTCAGGATTGCCTGCG
The DNA here is from genome assembly GCA_043753365.1 of Gemmatimonadaceae bacterium. Taxonomy (GTDB): domain Bacteria; phylum Gemmatimonadota; class Gemmatimonadetes; order Gemmatimonadales; family Gemmatimonadaceae; genus UBA4720. Next base: position 1,803 of record JAYUWU010000074.1, read on the forward strand.
TGCCCACCGCACGCAATGCTCGCTGACGACACGACGTCGAGCAGCGCTTCGTCCGCGGCAAAACCGGCTCCATCGTGCTCGCCAAGATCAGCGTTGAGGTCTATCGGTTTGATTGGCTGCGGTTCCAGTGGTTGTGAGGTATGGCCTTAGCCCCCAAGATAAGCGCCATGCAGGATGTTAAGGAATTGGAGAAGGCACCGCGCGGGGTCTGGCGGGTCATCGCGGCATCGACTGCCGGAACGATGATCGAGTGGTACGACTTCTTCATATTCGGCAGCCTCGCAACGATTCTCTCGACACAGTTTTATCCCTCCGGGAGCGCAACCGCGAGCTTTCTCAAGACACTCGCGACTTTTGGTGTCGGCTTCGCAGTACGGCCGCTCGGGGCATTGTTCTTCGGACGACTCGGCGATCTTGTCGGTCGCAAGTTCGCATTCCTGACGACACTGCTCCTCATGGGGGGCTCGACCGCGGCGATCGGGCTGCTTCCCGGTTATCAGACCATCGGCATCTTTGCGCCGATAATTCTCGTGGTTCTGCGTCTGCTTCAGGGACTTGCGCTGGGCGGTGAGTATGGTGGCGCTGCGGTATATGTCGCCGAGCACGTGCCCGATTCCCGGCGAGGCTTCTATACGAGTTTCATTCAGACCACGGCGACACTTGGCCTGTTCGTTTCGCTGATCGTGATTCTCGTCACACGGAAGCTCAGCGGCGAAACTGCTTTCACCGAGTGGGCGTGGCGAATTCCATTTCTGCTTTCGGTCGTGCTCGTGATGGTGTCATTCTACATCCGCCGCCAGCTTGGTGAATCCCCATTGTATGTGAAGCTGAAGGCCAAAGGTGGGGCGTCGGCGTCGCCGATACGTGAGAGCTTCGACACGTGGGTGAAGTGGAGGCTGGTGCTGGTGATTCTGTTCGGTGTCACCGCCGGCCAGGCCGTGACGTGGTATACGAGTCAGTTTTACGCACTCTTTTTCCTCCAGACGGTGCTCAAGCTCCCTCTTACCACTACCTACGCGATCGTGGCTGTTGCGCTGGTGCTTGGCGCGCCGCTGTTCATCTTGTTCGGGCATCTGTCCGACACGATCGGGCGGAAGAAAATCATGATGACCGGAAACCTGCTCGGCGCGATCTCATACTATTTCCTGTATCGCGGAATGACTCAGTTCTCGGATCCGCTGAATCCTGTGGCCATAGTCGCCATAATTGTCGTTCAGATCGGAATTGCCGCGATGATCACAGGACCGGTAGCGGCGTTTCTCGTGGAGTCGTTTCCGGCGCGGGTGCGCTACACTTCGATGTCACTCCCGTATCACTTCGGGAATGGCTGGTTCGGCGGCTTTCTCCCGCTCATCGCGACCGCGCTCGTCGCGAGAACTGGCAATATGTACGCAGGTCTCGTCTATCCGATCGCCATCGCGCTCATGACGTTCGTCATCGGATCGATAACATTGACTGAAACCCGGCACCGCCGCATCTGGGACGAAGTTTGATTGCGGACTGCGGAATGAGGACTGAGCTGAAATGCCGTGAGTCCGTAATCCGCAGTCCGAAATACGTCCGCAGTCCGCAATTGCTCTGTGTCCTCTCTTAACCCCACAAATGAAAAAAGCGATCCTCTTTGCCCTCTCAATTCTCGCGACACCTGCGGGAGCCCAGCTAACCCGTCCTCTAGATGCGGATCACATGTCCGCGTTTCGATGGCGCTCGATCGGCCCGGCAAATATGGGCGGGCGGGTAACCGACATTGAAGTCGACCCGAGAAACTCGAAGGTCTTCTATGTAGCGACCGCCACCGGTGGCATCTGGAAGACCATCAACGCGGGAACGATGTTCTTCCCCCTCTTCGACCAGGAGCGCGTGATCTCGCTCGGCGACATCGCGATCGCGCCATCGAACGGCGATGTCATCTGGGCCGGCACTGGTGAGGAGGACGCGCGCAATTCCATCTCTCCAGGCGGCGGCATCTACAAATCAGTCGACGCCGGGCGCACCTGGAAGCTCATGGGGCTCGAGAAAACTGAGCACATTGCCAGGATCGTGGTGGATCCGAAGAATGCCGATGTCGTATATGTCGCCGCGGCCGGCAAGACGTGGTCGAACAACCCGGAGCGCGGTTTATACAAGACAACGGATGGGGGCGTGACGTGGCGCATCATGAAGTTCATCAGCGGCAAGGCAGGCTTCATCGAGCTCGTCATGGATCCCGTCGACAACAGAACCCTGTGGGCAGCGAGCTGGGAAAGAATCCGCGGGCCGTATTTCCTCCAAAGCGGTGGTCCCGGCAGCGGACTCTGGAAGAGCACCGACGCTGGTGAAACGTGGACAGAGGTGAAAGGCGGCGGATTCCCCGAGACGATGAAAGGTCGAATCGGGCTCACGATCTCGCCTTCGAATCCGAAAGTCATGTACGCCATGATCGAAGCCGATACGATGAAGCGGCCGCTGAAAAAGGGAGAGGTCGCTGATACGAGCAAGGCGCAGCGCCTCAACAGCGGGCTCTACAGGTCGTCAGACGGCGGCTCAACGTGGGCGCTGATGCAACGCAACTCTACTGACGCGAGGCCGTTCTACTACTCGCAGGTCAGAGTAGATCCCAAAGACCCGGACCGCGTCTATTGGATGTCGTCGGTGTTCCGCTTTTCTAATGACGGCGGGAAGACAGAGCGGCGTGGAGCCCTGTCGATACACACCGACTGGCATGCGATGTGGATCGATCCTGAGGATCCCGAGCACTTCATCATCGGTGACGACGGTGGCATCGGCATCACCTGGGACCGAGGCGGCACTTACGATTTCCCGAACACCTTTGCCATCGGGCAGTTTTACGCCGTCAGTTACGACATGAGCAAGCCGTACCGTGTGTGTGGAGGCTTGCAGGACAATGGAACGTGGTGTGGCCCCAGCAGAACTCGCGCGCGCAACGGAGCAGGGAATGCCGACTGGTTCAACGTCGGCGGTGGTGACGGGTTCTACACTGCGATCGATCCCAACGACCCCAATATCATCTACAGTGAATCACAGGGCGGCAACGTATCGCGCCTCGATCTGTCGAGCGGCGCCCGCTATTCGATAATGCGCGGCCGCGGCGGTGCTGTTCCTTACGAGGATTCACTGATAATCGCCCGAGGGGATACAACTCAGCCTGTAAATCCGCAGATCTCCGCGGCACTCGACGCAGTTCGCGCCCGCGCTCGCGCAGACTCGGCGACACGACTGCGATTCAACTGGTCGACACCTTTCCTGTTGTCCGCCCATTCACCGACGACGATCTACCTTGGCGGA
>JAYUWU010000075.1:0-5084 GCA_043753365.1 Gemmatimonadaceae bacterium
AGCAGCAGATCGAGAAGTCTGTCGTCGACGCGGTCGTGCGCAAGATCTTCGACTTCCGCTTCCCTTTCGGTGCGCACCATGTTGATCGCGCTCTCGACAAGATCGCGCACCATCGATTCTACATCGCGCCCGACATAGCCAACTTCCGTGAACTTCGAGGCTTCGACCTTTATGAACGGCGCACCCGCAAGCTTCGCGAGACGGCGTGCTATCTCAGTTTTTCCGACGCCGGTTGGCCCGACGAGGATGATGTTGTTTGGAGAGATCTCCTCTCGAATCGCCTCTGGGGTACGCTGGCGCCGCCAGCGATTCCTGAGTGCGATCGCCACGAGCTTCTTTGCATCCGCCTGCCCGACTATGTAGCGATCGAGCTCCGCGACAATGTTTCGAGGGGTGAGATCTGCAAGGCGGGCGAGGGCGTTCTGTGTTCTGGGTGAGGTCACGGTGTTGGCTCTAAGACCGTGATATTCGAGTTTGTGTAAACGCAGATCTGGGACGCGATCTCGAGCCCGCGCTGCACGATGTCCCGTGGTTCGAGCTCGGTGTTCTCGAGCAGTGCCCTCGCCGCAGCAAGTGCGTAAGACCCGCCTGAGCCGATCGCAAGGATGCCGTCATCCGGCTCGATGATGTCGCCGGTTCCGCTGAGGATGAATCCTCGCTCGGAATCGGTAACCGCAAGGAGCGCCTCGAGACGGCGAAGGACACGGTCGCTCCGCCAGTCCTTTGCCAGCTCAACCGCCGCGCGTGACAGGTTGCCTGGATGCCGCTCGAGCTTCTCCTCGAATTTCTCGAAGAGAGTGAAGGCATCGGCGGCTGCCCCGGCAAACCCGGCCAGCAACTTGCCTCCCCTCAGGGAGCGTACTTTCAAGGCGTTCGATTTCATGATGGTGTCGCCGACGGACACCTGGCCGTCACCGCCCAGCGCGACCTTGCCGTTGCGGCGGACGCCGAGAATCGTCGTCGAGCGCACGCGGGGGAGAGAGCTGTTCATGTGTCAAAACTAACAGGGGCTGCGTCGTGAGGCTGGAGTACATACCTACAGTATTGGGCGTGGTTTTCGTCCTCGTGGCCGCGTTCATTCTTTACGACGCATTCAGCCCGGGGGGCGCACCACCGCTACGCGAAAGGCGGCGACGCCAGCGAGCTGAGATAAACGTCCCCGGGCAGGTCATGGCCGGCCTCGGCACCGCCTGTCTGTCGGCGGCTCTTTTCGGGGGAGAGACCTGGCGCTGGACCACCGTCGCGGTAATTGCGGGCACGGTTCTGATCATACTGGGCGCGATCTTCAATCGCGCGCACCTGCGGGAGATGTTGTTCTTCCGGGGTATCTCCCGGCGCACTGAAGAGAACGAAGTTTCACCGGTTGCGCCTCGAAAGGACGACGAACCGCGGATGCGAATCAGGTAGTCCGGGTCACGCCTCGACCACCACACGGGACCGAAGCCAGCCACCGAGCAGCGCACCAGTGATCCCGAAAAACGGAAGCGCGTAAACATACCAGGCGGGTTCACCTGATTCCGCGCGAAGCGTCCCGAGCGCCATCACCAGGATGAGCGCAGCGAGCGCCGCAACATGCACCATCTCGCGCGATGGAGCCATCCTCGCAGTCACCCAGCCGCCAAGCACAGTCCCCATTGCGAGCACGACAAGAGATCCCGCGAAAAATGTCGCGGGTATCGCCTCGATGGGTCCTGTCGCGGCGCCGAAGAGTCCCCCGGGCACGATGAGCTCGGTCGCAGCGGCGGTTCCTGCGACGAAGACAGCCATCACGACGACGAGTCCCGCCACGACACAGATGATTGATCGCATTACTCAGACCCCCGCATACCATTCATATCCACGGTCACTCCAATAACCTCCTGTTCGATTGGGGAGGAACATGATCCGCGTGAGATACTTCGTGTTCTTGTATCCGAGCTTGACGGGCGAGTACACTCTCGCTGGGGCACCATGCGCCGGACCGAGCATGCGTCCGTCGAGACCGTAGGCCACTACTGTCTGCGGGTGCATCGCACTCTCGATGTCCCAGCTCTCATGATAGCCTGAGTCAAACGACTCGAAATCGACATATTCGGCTTCACGGCTTACACCGGCGAGTTTCGCGATGTCGCGCAGTGGAACCCCAGTCCACTGCTCCACGGCCGTCCAGCCTTCCACGCAATAATGGTTTACCCGCTTATGCGAGCGCGGCATGTCCACGAGGTTCTGCAGAGTGAGCTTCATCGGCCTCTCCACGAGACCGCCGATCTCCAGCTTCCACTCGCCGCGCTGGGCCGCGTCCCATATCGGGACCGTGCGGGAGATGAAATAGCTGGGCAGCGCGTCACCCGCCAGCTTCGCCCCTGCGGGCGGCGTATCCATGGAGGTGTGCCGGAACAGCGCGCGCTCGAGACTCTCATTTTTTCGCTCGGCATATCGGAGCAACCGCTCAGCCGACTTCGGGCCGCGAGAGTCACACGCCGCGAGAAACGCAGCGAGAGAAGATCCGGTGATCGAAACAAACTTCCGGCGATCAATCATCTTCAGGCTTTTCCTCCACTGCTGACGGGGCACTCCTTCGTCGCCGGGGCAGAAGGTTCCAGAATGGCCGAGCATTCCGGGCCTCTGGTGAATTCTCCTCGTTGTAGCCGCCGGTAGTTATTGCCCGCAGTGAATACGGATCGACGGCGAACACCATGAAGATGTGGACGACACTCAGCACGACCAGCAGCACCATTGAAATGAAGTGCCAAAAGCGGGCCCAGACGTACCCACCGAGCAGGTCAGTGAGGGGAGAAAGCTGGACCGGCTTCCAGATAGCGATACCGGTGAGCACTGCCATCAATCCGATCCACGGAAGCACGAAGTAAACACCCCGCTGGAGTGCGTTGTGTTTTCCCTGTCGCGGATGATCCTTCCGAAGGAACAGGTAGAACTTGAGCATCGCGACAGTGTCGCGAAAGAAGCCCCTTCGCGGAACGAGATCCCGCCACTCACCGTGCAGGTATACAAATCCAAGATAGACGAGGCCGTTCGCCACGAGGACCCACATCATGGCAAAGTGCCACTGCCTCGCGCCGGCGAGCCATCCGCCGAAAGTCAGGTCGGCTGGGAAACGCTGCCCTTCCCATGGATAGCAGCAGAATGTCTCGCCTCGACGCGCAAATCGCGGATACGCGTTGAAGATCCGCAGCCCACTGCCCACCATGATGGTGAGAGCGACCGCATTGATCCAGTGAGTGACCCTTACGACCCAGTGATGTCTTGGTCGCGCCATGTCAGTCGCCTCGGGGGTGAGACTTGCGGTGCACTTCCTTCAAGCGCTCCACGCTGGTGTGAGTGTAAATCTGCGTCGTTGAAATGGAAGCGTGGCCCAACAGCTCCTGGACCGCCCTCAAATCCGCGCCCGCATCGAGCAGATGGGTAGCAAAGGTATGCCTGAGGGAGTGGGTGGATAGACCCGCATCCTCATCGATTGTGTCGAGGAATCTGGTCACTGCCTTCTGGATCGCGCTGAAGGATATGCGCTTACCGCGGTTCGAAAGAAAAAACGCCATCCTGTCGGCGCCGGCAACGCCCTGACGGATCAGGTCATCGCGCTTCGACTCATAGTTTCGCAACGCGAGCGCCGCGTGATCGCCAACGGGGAGGATGCGTTCCTTCTTTCCCTTCCCGCGAACCTTGACCTGCTGAGAAAGGAGGTCGATGTCCGCGCGATTGATTCCCCGGAGTTCCGAAAGACGCATCCCTGTCGAATAAAACAACTCGAGCATCGCGTTGTTCCGGACGTCGGCAAAACGCCCCTCCTGCGCGTGAAGCGCGGCACTCTGGAAAAGCAGGTCGATCTGTGCACGATCGAGGTATCCCGGCAGGTACTTCTCCAGCTTGGGGCTGCTGACGCCCCGTGCGGGATTCGCTTCGACCATCTCGTTGCGATTCATCCAGGAGTAAAAGCTCCTGACCGCAGACAGAGCGCGGGCGATTGAACGCTTGCCGAGTTTTTTTCGATGCAGATGTGCGAGAAATCCGCGGAGTGCCAGCCGGTCTATGCCCTGCCAGGTCCACTCACCTGCGCCATAATAATCGGCCAGATAAGCCGTCAGCTCATCGAGGTCGCGCCGGTACGCCTTGAGTGTGTGGGGCGAGACATCGCGCTCCTTCTCGAGGTGGAGAAGGAAGTCGCTGACCTCGCCCTGGCCACTCATCAGGAGGAAATCGTCGCGGCGACCGGAAGAAGCGCATTTTGGCGCACCCAGTCGCTCATGGACAAAAGCGCCCGATCGGCAAACCTCTCGCGTTTCAGTCTCTTGTCACGCACGGGCTCGGCGAGATCGTCGAGAAGCCCGAAGTTCGCATTCATCGGCTGAAAATGTTTCGGCTCGGCCTCGCGCAGATAGCGATAGAGCGCGCCAAGCATCGTGTCCACTGGTGGCAACACGGGATCCAGTCGCGACAGCATTCTGGACAAGTTTATTCCAGCCAACAAGCCAGTCGCCGAGCTTTCCGTGTAACCCTCGACGCCGGTGATCTGTCCGGCGAACATCACTGTCTGGTCATCGCGGGCGGACAGATGATGTGTCAGAGCAGCCGGAGAATTCAAATAAGAGTTTCGATGGATCGACCCGTAGCGCAGGAACTCCGCATCAGCGAGTCCGGGAATCAGACGCAGCACGCGTTGCTGTTCCGGAATGCGGAGCCTCGTCTGAAATCCGACGACGTTCCACATGTTACCGTTCCGGTCCTCCCTGCGAAGCTGCACGACCGCCCACGGTCGCCGGCCAGTTCGCGGATCGGTTAGACCAACCGGCTTCATCGGCCCGAAGCGCAGCGTATCGCTTCCGCGTGCGGCCGACACTTCAACAGGCATGCACCCCTCGAAGTAAGGAACTTCGTCGAACTCGTGACCGTGGAACTGATCAGCAGATGTGAGCGCCTGAATGAACGCTTCATACTCTTCACGATTCATCGGACAATTGAGGTACGCACCTTCTTCCGCCGCGTTTTCCATCGTCTCCCGGCCATATCGCGATGCCGTGAATGCGATGGACTCGTCGATCGACTCGCGGGAGACAATCGGCGCGATCGCATCGTAGAACGCGAGCGCG
>JAYUWU010000076.1:0-2067 GCA_043753365.1 Gemmatimonadaceae bacterium
GACATCGGGGTGATTCCACCATCGCTGTTCACCATGATGGTGATCATGGCGCTGGTCACGACCTTCATGACGACGCCGTTGCTGGTTCTGTTCGGCTCGCCGATTGCAAAGAAGGGCGCGCGGGAGGCGGATCGTGCAGCGTTACACGGTGATCTACGACGGTAATTGTCGCATGTGCACGCGGATCTCGAATGTCCTCCGGGACTGGGGGCGTGAGGAGCTGAACGTGGTTCCATCACAGGATCCGCAGATGGACGCTCTACAGCTCGTGGCACCCGACGGTCGTGTGTGGCAGGGTGCCGCCGCAATCGAACAGCTGCTTACGCTTCTCCCGCGTGGCCGCCTGGTTGCCTGGATGTTTTACGTGCCGTTCGCCCGCGTTATAGCGGACCGCGTTTACCGATGGATTGCTCGAAACCGATACCGCCTTGGATGCGGAGAACACTGTACATATCGTGGCAAAGACAAAATCGAATCCTGATCAGCCGGACCGCATTCTCATGGAGTTTGCGCCACTCATCTACGTGGCGTGGTCCGACGGGCTGCTGACTGAAGAAGAGCTCGTCAAAATCAGAAAGCGCATCGATGGCATGCCCGTGAGTGCGGCGGTCCAGCGCGTACTCGACGAATGGCTCAATCCCGGGAAGCCGCCGAGTCCCGCGCAGCTTTATACGCTGCTCGAGACGATGCGGCGGGCTGGCGGCCGGACCAAACGGAAGTTCCGCTCGTTGTCCGAGTTCGGACGGTTCCTTGGACGCGAGCCGGGCAAGAGTGAAGAAGCCGATACGCCCGAGCTTCTGGCCATGCGCGAAGTAGAAGAGGCGCTGGGTGTCGCAGGGCAGGAAGGGCTGCGCGCGATCATCAGGCCCATATCAGGAGACGAGGCGAATCCGCTGCCGCGCGCGATCGACATCGAGGAGCTCGCGCAATTCATCGATGCCGAGCGCCACGATGTGCGGCGCTACATTTTCAGTATACTCCAGCGCCCTGCCTTTGATCGTACGGGCATCGACGACATGGCCGAGTATCGTGAGCGCGTACTGGCGTGGTGCCAGGAGCTCGCGAAGCTGGGAGTCTCCAGCTACGGCTTCCCGCGCGCAGCGGAGGGTGAAAACAACATCGCGAAAGCGGTCGTCGCGTTCGAAACCTTGGCGTACCACGACTGTAGTTTGCTGGTAAAGTTCGGCGTTCACTTCGGCCTTTTCGGTGGCAGCATCCTCCAGCTGGGGACGGTGGGCCACCACAAGAAGTATCTGCGCTCCGTCATCTCGCTCGAGCTACCGGGATGTTTCGCGATGACCGAAACCGGCCATGGCTCCAATGTTCGAGACATCGAGACCACCGCATCGTACGACATCGGGACCCGCGAGTTCGTCATCGACTCGCCCTCACGATCGGCGTGGAAGGACTACATCGGCAATGCTGCCCTGCACGCACGCATGGCTACGGTATTCGCGCAGCTGGAGGTCAACGGTCAGGAGTACGGCGTGCATGCGTTCCTGGTGCCGCTGCGCGATGATGATGGAAAGGTGCTGCCCGGCATCTCGATCGAGGATTGCGGACGCAAGATCGGATTGAACGGCGTCGACAATGGACGCATTGCCTTCAACGGCGTGCGCATTCCTCGTGAGAATCTGCTGAACCGTTTCGGCAGCGTGAGCGAAAATGGCTCCTACACCAGTCCGATCACGAGTCCGAGCCGGCGGTTTTTCACGATGATCGGGACGCTCGTGGCAGGCCGCATCAGCATCGCGGCCGCATCCGTGACCGCGACTAACCTCGGTTTGAGCATCGCGACCCGCTATGCATCGCAGCGCAAACAATTCGGTCCGGAGGGCGCGCCGGAAGTAAATCTGCTGACGTACCGCTCCGTACAGCGCACCCTCATGCCGTTGATTGCGCGAACCTATGCGCTCGATTTTGCGATCCACGACACGGTCCGCATGTTCGCGGAACCCAAGGACGACAACCGCGAGCTGGAGCTGCGCGCGGCGGCCCTGAAGGCAGCGGCATCGTGCCATGCCGCAAATGCGCTCCAATACAGCCGTGAGCTGTGCGGTGGCCAGG
>JAYUWU010000077.1:0-14024 GCA_043753365.1 Gemmatimonadaceae bacterium
CATAGCTCCTCGATGCGATGGATCTCACCATGATCGATCGCCTCTGATTCACTGGCCACAAGGAGCAGGGTCCACAACGTTCTGAGCATGTCGACGCAATGCGATCGCTCGCGAAGAACTATTTCCCTTCGACTCTGCATCTTGTGAACGAGCTGAAGCTGATGGCGAACGAGCTCCCTCAGCTCACGTCGTTCACCGGTATCGCCCCCTTCTTCCATACCGAGTGCCGCGAGCTGCGCGGATAGCCGGTTGGCCTCCGTTGGTCCAGCATCACGCGCGATCGACTCCAGCTCCCGGTCCGACTCCCCGATCGCATTCAACAGGCATTCAGCCGCCGATATCATGCGCGGACCGAGCGCGAAGCTCTCACCAGGCAGGCGAGGAAGCAGCTCCCTGATTGCGCGAAGGTAATCCGCAGGCACCTTCTCGTCAGGTGTGCGTACTCCATCGGAATCGGCAGCAAGAATTCGCACCATCTCACGATCGTGCCAGCTCGATGAAAGCAGTGTCGGCCCCACCAGGAGAAGAGGGGCGTGAGAAACGCCGATTCCCCTTCGCCGCGCCCAGAGAAACGCTGCCGCGACGCCGGTAGCGACGAGAGCAGCTATCGCCCATTCAGCGGTCGTTATCAACGACGAGTAGCGAATGGCGGCGCTTCCGGATAGTCGCCCGTTCACGATGATGAGTGACAACAGCATGACAGTGCCGACGCTGATGACTATCCTCGTTGCGCGAGCGACCCACGGCAGCCTGTTCCAGACATCGGATGGACGACGGAGTGCCGCAGGCCACCACACGCTCCACCACTCAGGCGGCCAGAATGCAATCCGCGCAAGCTCAGCGAAGCGCATTCCCCGCGTCGCCGCAGCGCGCATGTGGAGCGCGACGCCGGCGGGGGCAAGCAGCGCAACCAGCAGCAGCAGCGCGCGCTCACTGGAAGACTTGCCTGTGCTGAATGCGAACAACATCCATCCCGCCGTCCACAGGAATGCGTAGGCTCCGAAACTGGGAAGATCGCGAACCGCGTCGGGCAGATGGCCTACTGCGACGACGTTGTCCAGGGCCTGTCTGAGAGCGCGAGCATCCCGCCATCTGTCATTCCTGTCGCGGGCCATGCACTTCCCGATCAACGACGACAAGTCAGCCGGAACCGAGGGAACCAGCGTCGCAACCGGTACCGGATCCTCGAGCAGCCGGCGATAGAGCGTGCGCATGGTGTTGTCACTGTGGAACGGCTCCCGCCCTGTCAGCATCACGTAGCCGACAGCGCCCAGCGAATAGATGTCGCTCCGCTCGTCTATGTCAGCGCCGGCCGTCACCTGCTCTGGCGACATATAGTCCGGCGTTCCCACCACTGCACCCGTCGAGGTCAGACTATCGCCTCCACCACTCATTTTCGAAATGCCGAAATCGGCGAGCATCGCGCGGCCCGTTTCACTCTCCAGGAGTATGTTCGCGGGCTTGATGTCGCGATGCACTACCCCGCCGCGGTGCGCGCACGAGAGCGCATCGGCGATCTCAGAGAGAATTCTGTGCGCATCATTCCACTGGATGAGTCCCTCGCGCTTGATCTTCTCGGCGAGGCTCTCGCCGCGCACGTAGGTCATTACGAAATACCACAGATTGTCTATCTCGCCGAAGCTGTGCAGCGCGAGAATGCCCGGGTGTGACAGGTTTGCGGCAATGCGTGCTTCGCGGCGAAACCGCTCGCGATGGTTTTCTGCGAGCGCGAGATCCGGTCGCAGCACCTTTATGGCGACAAATCGGTCGAGCGCTCGCTCGCGAGCGAGATATACAGACGCCATCCCGCCGCGACCGAGCGGACGGATTATCTCGTATTGTGACGAGAGCGCCGCGCTGAGGAGGCCATCGACCAGCGGTTCTGACTCCGTCCCCGGAACAACAGGGAGGGTCATAGTCTCCGGCCGGGCAGGCAACGGTGCTGTCAGGTTTACCTCCTCCCTGAACTCCGAGGATACGGAGGTTTCAGGAAGGCGTCAATAACGGCGGAGTCAATATGTCAGCAATGTGTCGAGGATGGAGCTAACCCCCTAGATCTGATTACTGGCTCTTCCCGCCCTTCCGCGCGCCACTTTACTTTCGCGAGTATCGATCCGGAGTAACATCACCAGGCGTGATTCGCCCTGTTGAAATTGCCCTTCCACCAGAGTATCAATGATCGCCAAGCCCGTTTTCACGCGCGAGGATGTCGCCGCCATCCGCGAAGCCGCGAACGCGCTCGCTCAGATCGCCCAGGCGACAAATCTCCCCAAGGACATATCAGCCGAGTTGGCACAGCTCAACTCGATTGCCGATCGCATCGAGGTGCTCGTCGCGCCTATCGCCGACGACACTGCGAAGTGATCCCGGGCAATCCAGCGTTCACGCTGCAAGGCAGTCGACTAGGCAATTCCAGCAACAGCAAGGTCCTGCCTGTTGCGGAGGTGTATGACCTCGCCTTTCACCGCGGCGCCAACATCCGACAGCAGGTAGCTCGCATACCTGCCGATGTCGGCTCCCTTTACTTTGTTCGCATCGTCATTACCGCGACCGAACGCCGAATAGATCACGATCTCGTTGATCCGCGCGCCGCGATCAGCCCGCTCCTTCATTAATACGCGACCCAGCATCGACTGTGTCGCACCGGCGATTCCGACGAGGCCAGTTCCTGTCGCGTCTGGCTCGTACGCCAGCGATCCGTTGATCATCAGGTAGCCACCGCCGGTCTGCTCCACGGCAGGGAGCAGCACTTTCGCCACGGCATGATGAGCGAGAGGATAATTCGCAATCGCCTGCTCGAGGTCCGCGCGGCCAGCATCGAGGACGCTCGGCACCGACACCCAGCGGCCGATGCTTGCGATCGCGCCGTCGATTCGACCCGCTGCCGCAACGAGACGCGGATTATCACTCGGATCAGTGATGTCACCGTCGAGCATCACGAGCCGCTCGCGATCGGCAGCGTCCACGGTGCCCGCAAGCTCATCGAACTTCTCAACTGACCGCGAAGGCACCAGCACCTCAGCCCCTGCGCCGAGCTGCGCCCTTACGAGGTAACTGCCAACGGTGCCCGTGCCGCCAGCCACGAGTATCCGCTTTCCAGTGAGATCGATGCCCTCCTCCCGGGCTCGCGGCGCGATCGACTTCATCTTACATGGGCCCCGGCGTGGTCCATTTCGCCAGCCATCCCGCAACCTCCTGATAAAACAGTCGCGAGTTTTCGGCATTCAGGATCCAGTGATTCTCGTCAGGCCACACAAGAAGCTTGCTCGGCACCTTCATCCTTTGAAGGAGCGCCCACATCTCGAGTGTGTTGTTGAGTGGCACGCGATAATCCCGCTCGCCTACTGACAACAGCATAGGCGTCTTGAACTGCGCGGCAAATCGGGCGGGACTATGCGTGCGCCATACTTCGTTCTGCTCCCACACGGGACCGAGTGACTGGATTTCGCGATGATAGATCCCGTCGGACGTGCCCCATTGCGACTCGAGACTCGCAAGGCCGGCGTGGCTGAGGAGCGCCTTGAAGCGCGTGCCGGACCACGCCTGGAGTGCGTTCGCCAGATGCCCGCCGTAACTGGCGCCCCCCGCAACCTGTCGTGACGCGTCGATGAACAGGAAGCGGCGTATCGCTTCGTCGGCTCCCTCGATGAGCTCATCAGCAGGACCGCGAAGCGGATCGCCCTGGATGTTCTGCGCGAACTGCTCACCAAATCCAGTCGATCCGGTGTAGTTCGTCATCAGCATGACGTACCCCGGCTTCGCGAGCAGATGGTAATTCCACCGCAGCGAAATTGCGTCAGTCCACATGTTGTGCGCGCCACCGTGGATCAGTACGAACAGTGGATACTTCTTCGTCGAATCGAATCCAGCGGGAAGCACGATGAAGTTATGAATCGGTCGCCCGCGCTTTGACGTGAAAGTGAAGTGACGCGGCGGATCCCAGTCGATCTTCCGCGCATCGGCGACGGCGAACTCGGTGAGGTTACGATGAGTTTTCGCAGCGAGATCGATCCTGACAACTTCCGACGGATTCACCGATGAACCCCACGACGCGACGATAACAGAGGATCCCTCCGCCGTGCGGAGAGCCGAGTACGCACCTCTTCCGAAATCGACCGCCACGCGTGCAGGGCCGCCTCGTGTGGGCACTGAGAAGATCTTCACCAGGCCCGCGTCTTCTGCCGTGAAGTACGCGGTCTTCCCATCGCTGGATATCGCAAATCCGCCAACCGATCGATCCGTTTCGGCGACCACGCGCTCGTTCGCCATCGACGGCCAGTCGAACGCGACCAGCCTGCTGAGGTTGTAGACTTTCGCGTTGCTTGGTTCCCACGTTGCGAACAGGGTGCGGCCGTCGGGGCTGAAGGTCGGATTCCCGTAAGTCCCATTCGCCGACGCAATGCGCACAGGCTCGCCACCCGAGGCAGCGATTCTATAGAGGTACGTCGGGACTTCCGCAAACGCGGCGGTCGTCCGCGCCGTCGTTGCCGTGAATACGATCGACGTTCCATCAGGCGACCACGCGGCGTCGATGTCCTGTCGCGAACCATCGGCCGTCGGCACACCAAAACCGGGCTCCCTCACTAGCTGCGTTCCGGCCATGATATCGCGCGCGCGCGAGGCCGAGTCCACCGGTTGAACGATGAGGTGAATCTGCTTGTCGTCGAGCCACCGGTCCCAAAGTCGTACTGGAAACGCGTCGTATGCCCGCACCCTCGGCTTGCGATCACGCTCCTCGCGAGCGGCTCGCCGGTTGGCTGAGTCATCGGCTGCGCCGGGGTAGACGCTGCTGGTGTAGAGGAGTCGCGTTCCATCGGGGGTGAACTGCGGCGAACGTGCGCCTGTCGAAAGAGTCGTGACGCGGCGTGCTTCACCTCCGTCAAAGTCGATCACGTAGATCTGGTTCACCTCGTCGCCCTCGCGGCGGGCCGAGAATGCGATGCGGCGGCTGTCGGGCGACCAGGTGACGTCGGCTTCGCCTCCGCGGGTTCCCGTCAGCCTGCGCGGCGCGGATTTGCCGTCACTCGGCACAATCCATAAATCGCTCGACTGCTGCGCGGGGTCATAGCTGGGTTCGGTCTTCGAGAACACCGCCCATTTTCCATCGGGACTGAGAAACGGGGCTCCGACGCGCGCCATCATCGTCATCGCCTCGTGCGTCAGAGGTTGACGGGCCGTTTGGGCATCGACCCCCGAGGAAAGCAAAAACGCGACTATGCCGAAAACCAAGCGGTTCATATGGGCGAATCTCGATTGAAGGTGGCTGGACGTACACCGGGAAAGGAGGTTTGGAAGTGTCAGGAGTTTTTGAAGGTCAACCGGGGTGGCAAACGATGCTTATATGATCAGGATCCTCGGGCTTTTTTGGAAACCGCGGAACAGCGTGGACTAATAACGGCTGAAGTCAGTTCTGGTTTTCACCCCAGAAAAGGTACCTGTGAGGCCCCGGAATCCACCGCGTTGCACTCCAGCATCCCCTTCAAAAACTCCTGGCACTTCAAAGCCTCCTTTCCCTGCGTAGTTTCGAAAGTTTCACGCGTCGTGGAATCCGTGAACTCCGTGCTTCCGGGTTGAATAGAGAGTGGCGGACGCCACAACATCGCTCGCCACGACAAATCGATTCAGAGATTATCGAGCGCTATCGCGACATCGTTCAACCTGCCGATTCCTCACTGGCCGCAATCCTGATGGTAGGCTCGTGATGAACTGGTGCGCTGCACGACTGTGCGATAAAACAAAGCCTGTTGGCATCATTATGAAGCTTCGAGGCCTGATCCTGTTTTGCTGCATCTGTTATCGTTACCGTCGGCCTGAGCATCACCTGCTGGAATTTCCCACCGCCATCGGGCGTCAGCTCGAGAATCCCGGAGATGCTGTCCTCATAGGCAACCACGTTGATCTTGTGCTTCGCGCAAAGCGCCAGATACGTCAGCATGTGGCAGCCTGAGATCGACGCGATGAAGAGGTCTTCAGGGTTGTGCAGGTCTGCGCTGCCTCGAAACATCGGGTCTGCGCTGTTTCGCAGATCCTGTTTGCCGGCGATCGTCACGACATAGTCGCGACCGTAGCCCGTGTACGTTCTCGTTCCGTCGCCAAGATTTCCGTCCCACCTCAGGCGCGCGGCGTAGTCGTGTGTCTTGCTCACAGGTATCTACCAATCGCCATCCCGACCGTCGAGGCAACGAGCAGCAGAACGACTACCCGCCCGACTTTCGATCCTCGGGAACGCAGTGCCTGCGCCTGGCCAAGCAGTGACTCGCGTTCGCCCGCGGCGGCAGTCGATGCTGCCTGCGCGAGCGCCACGGCCTTTATCATTGCCGGCCGGGTGATCGTGACCCCGAGAATGAATGCGATAACCGACATTCCGCCGGCAATCGCATATACGTGCCCCGGCCACGACTTCATGTAACCGACCTCGAAACCGGCCGAAACGCGCGAATAGAGATAAATGCCGGACAGAATCGTCAGCGCAGCAACGACAGGCATGATCTGCATGAACTTTCGGCGGGCGATTCCCGCCATCACCTTCGCACCGTCAGGCCCCGCTTCACCAATCGACGGCACGAGAAACTCTGTAACAAAAACCATCGCGCCGACCCAGAACACTCCGCCAAGTATGTGGATGAGCCGTGCAACTATGAGAGCCTCGTCGATCATTACCCCCCCCACTAGCGTAAAGCCTGCGACCCCAGCCAGTCCTGCCTGAACCGTTTCATCTCTTCAGTTACCGTGCGCCCTGCTTTTTCAAATGTCGTAATCGTGTAACGTGGCTCGCCAAGAAGCTTCATCGGAATCGTTCTCCTGACCCGCCGCTGCTCAACGTCGAGCTGCAATGTCTCGCCAATCCGCCGCCTGCTGATGATCGCATCTAAGGAATCCCTCGTCGTCACCGGCACACCATCGACGGCATATATGAGATCCCCGCTCGCAAGGCCCGCAGCGAACGCAGAGCCATCCTCCGAGCTCCAGTTGACGAACACACTCGTAGTATCATCAGCGAGCGATGCACCAAACACGGGCAGACTGTTGTCGCGCGTCATCAGGAATCCGGCACGCGCCAGAAGCTGAGCGTAATCCGGAACTTCACGCCCGTCGATGTATCTCCCGAAGAAATCGTTGGTGAATGCAGTGTCGTTAGTCAGCCTGGCGAGTGTCGACCGCAGGTCCCGCATGGTGTACGGACGCTCCGGCGTCAACGCAGCAGACTGGTGCCGCCCGAAGTCACGCTACAACATCCGCATGTACTCGTCGAGCGTCTTGCCGAATCGCGATCGCAGTGTAAGGTCGAGTCCGATGCCGATCGTCGAGCCCCAGGTGTAATACGAGAGAAACGTGTTAGCCACGCGGGTCGGATCGAGCCACGACGCCCCGTCGAAGAACGGCGCCTGCCTGCTCATCTCCACGGCCGACCCATGATTCCTCGCCGGCGAGCTCACGACATTCAGTATCGCACCGCCCATGTCGGCGAGAAACTCGTCGTCACTCGTAATGCCGGCACGACGTATGGTCAGGGGACCGTAATAGTTCGTGAATCCTTCACCAAGCCAGAGCTCGTCTGACATGTTGTCACGCTCGAAGTCGTACGGTTCGAGCGCCTTCGACCGCAGCCGCTCCATGTTCCACGCGTGAAAGAACTCGTGTGATATCGTTCCGATCACGCTCCTCCGGCCGGCCTCACCCGCGAGTGATGCCGAACCCGACACAACTGTCGAGTTCCTGTGCTCCATCCCATTACCACTTGCCCACGGCAGGTAATCGGCGCGAAACGTATACGTCCCGCCATCGAACCCCGGCAGCTCGCCAAACACTCCGTATTGCTCGGCAACAATGCGCTTCACCGGCGCAGCGAGTGAATCGACCTGAGCCTGCGTGCCGAGGTGGTGCACGGCGAGCCTGATCGTCGCGATCTTGCCTCCGACAGTGTCCTGCCACGAACCAAACATCACCGGGCCGACCTCAGTCGGCGAATCCATGAAATACTGCATGTGGGGCGCTGTGAACACTATCGAGTCCGCAGTTGCAAAGAGCTGCGTCGCGACGCGCCAGCCCTGACGAGGATGAATCTTCAGCCGAACGGGCGCCGCACTCATCTTTGGCGCGATCATGAACGTCGCCGGAATGTTCATGTGTGCGTGCGAGTGATCGATGCTCAGATAAGTCCCGTCAGTGCGATCTCCCCACACTGAGTAAGTGATCTTCACCGTGCCGTCGTGGCCTTTTACGTCCCACCCGTGTGGATGCGGTTTAGTAACCGCGAGCGACCTTCCGCGTCCGTCGACAGCGCTCACATCATACACGTTCTTCGAAAATCCGGTCGGCGAATATCTCCCCGGTGACGAGCGCGCCATGCGCGCCTCGAGCGTCTGCCCGCGCGAAATTCCACGAAAGGTGGCAGTCACAACCCCGATGTGTTGCCCCGCATTTTCAAAGGATATCTCATATTCGACGCGCTGCCCCTGCGCCTCGACCTTCGACGAAAGGGATGGAACGGCCACCGCGAGCGCGATGGCAAGCACTCGTGAAAACATCGACTCCAACTCCTGATGATTGGCTGAACTTGCGCCATGAACTTACTATCATCGATGCCAATCAACGAGAAGTCCGGAGGGACCGTCGAACACCTCGATATCCTCATCGTTGGCGCTGGGCTTTCGGGAATCGGCGGCGCGTGGTACGTGCAGACACTCTGCCCCGGAAAGAGTTACGCGATTCTCGAAGGACGCAGCGCCAGCGGCGGCACGTGGGACCTCTTCCGCTACCCCGGCATCAGATCCGACTCGGACATGTACACCCTCGGCTACTCGTTCCAGCCGTGGCGGGAGGCAAAGGCGATCGCAGACGGTCCGTCGATTCTCGGCTACATCCGCGAGACGGCAACGGAGCATGGTATAGATAAGAAGGTCCGCTACGATCACCGGGTGCGCCGTGCATCGTGGTCCTCTGCCGATGCCAGGTGGACCGTCGAAGTCGAGACCGGTCCCGGTAAAGAGATCGTCACACTCACCTCCAACTTTATCTATCTCTGTACCGGCTACTACGATTACGACAATGGCTACACCCCCGAGTGGAAGGGCTTCGAAAAGTTCGGCGGAACAGTGATTCATCCTCAGAAGTGGCCGAAGGATCTCGACTACACCGGCCGCAACGTGGTCGTCATCGGCAGCGGCGCGACAGCGGTAACGCTCGTGCCCTCTATGTCCACCGCTGCAGGACATGTGACCATGCTCCAGCGTTCGCCGAGTTATGTCGCAAGCTTACCGAGCAGGGACAGGGTTGCTGACTGGCTGCGCGGACATCTTCCCGCTCGGCTTGCCTATCAGATCACACGTTGGAAAAACGTGATGGTCGCGATGACGTTGTACAAAATGGCGCGTGCGAGGCCGCAGTTCTTCAAGAGGATGCTGCGCAAGACGGCGCAGCGCAAACTCGGCCCCGACTACGACTTCAGCCACTTCACTCCGACGTACGAGCCCTGGGATCAGCGCCTTTGCCTCATCCCCGACGCCGATCTCTTCAAGGCGATAAGGTCCGGCAAGGCGTCGATGGTGACCGACCAGATCGACGAGTTCACCGAAACTGGTATCAGGCTCCGGTCGGGACAACATCTCGATGCCGATATCGTCGTAACCGCGACCGGCCTCAACATGAAGATCATGAGCGGGCTCGACCTCTTCGTCGACGGTGCACCCGTCGAACTAGCGCGCACGATGACGTACAAGGGGATGATGTACAGCGGCATCCCCAACCTCGCCTCCGCCCTGGGCTACACGAATGCGTCGTGGACGCTCAAGTGTGATCTCACCGCGGCATTCGTATGCAGGCTCATCAATCACATGGACGCGCGCGGGTACGCACACTGTACTCCACGGCGAACTGACCCTTCGGTCACTGAAGAGCCGGCGTTGAGTTTTTCTTCGGGATATGTGAAGCGTGCCCTGGCTTCCCTTCCGCGACAGGGATCGAAGAAGCCATGGAAGCTCAACCAGAATTACGCGCGCGATATGATGAGCCTCAAGTACAGCAGGATCGAAGATGGTACTCTCGAGTTCACCAGGTCAGCGACAGGTACCGCTTCCCGTGTCTGAAAACGCTCCGGCAACTGCGGGCACGAATTTCCATTCGTACCGGGCTTCGCCGAGTGTGAGGCGCAGCACTCCGTATCCAGTGTCGAAGCGTGCCGCGGAATTAGGCCTGAAGAACAGCGCCGGAAACAGCGAAGCGCCTCCATTGCCGACGACGAATTCACGAATACCCTGTGCGTTCGCGATGCCATCGACTGTCTGCGGCTCGAAGCGCTCGTAGTGATGATCGTGGCCGGCTAGAACGATCTCGGCCCTGGATTCCTCGAGTGCTCGCCAGAGTGGTGCGACTGACGGGTTGTTTCCGTGAAAACCCGAGCTGAACAACGGATGATGCCAGAAGGCGAGAGTGCATTTCGCCGGGTTCGCCGCGAGATCCTGCCTCAGCCAGGTTTCCTGTGGTGATCCGACTGACATGTCGATGTTGCTGTTGAGCGAAATGACGTGCCACGTGCCGACATCGAACGAATAGTAGCCGCGCCCTGCGGGGCCGGCGTTACTGCCGAAGTATTCATAGTAGGGAGCGGCGCCAGCGGTTTCGTACTCATGATTTCCCGGCGCCGGTCGTGTTCTGTCCTTGTGGCGACCCCACGATGGCTGGTAACAATCGGCGAACTCCTTCGTGGTTCCCGATTCGTAGGCGATGTCACCCGCCATGAGAATCATGCCGGGGAGGGTATCGACGATTGCGCTGGTCGATTCATCGCCTTGCGACGCGCAGCTGGCGACATCGGCGACCGCGGAGACGTAGGCAACCTGCTCGGGCGACTGATCGACGGGCTCGTTCGAGCTGGGCTCCGAACATCCGCAGACGAGCAGAGTTGAGACTATTGCGGCAAGGATGTCGAGACGACTCATGAGTGATGATTACGCAGAAACCGGACCCTTGGACGTCGCGGTTGAGGGAAATGCAAACGCGGTTACGACGGGAAATACAGGGGGAAAGGAGTTTTAGAAGTCCCAGGAGTTTTTGAAGGTCAACCGGGGCGGCGAACGGTGCTTGTAAGATCAGGATCGTCAGGGCTTTTTTGGAAACCGCGGAACAGCATCGGCTATGAACAGCTGGAATCAGTTCTGGTTTTCACCCCAGACAAGAGATCCTTGAGGCCCCCGGAATCCACTGTGTTGCACTCCAGCATCCCCTTCAAAAACTCCTGGCACTTCTAAACCTCCTTTCCCCGTGTACCTCCGGCCACTTTCTACATATCGACCTGTTGGAACTGCGCAGGGAAATGAGGTATTGAAGTCCCAGGAGTTTTTGAAGGTCAACCGGGCTGGCAGACGATGTGTGCAGGATCAGGATCGTCGGGACTTTCTGGAAACCGCGGGACAGCGTCACCTACTGGCGCGTTCTTTTCCCCGCCAGAATATTGCCTTATGCCAACCGACCATCTCGTCTTCAGCAGCGATATCGCGCGTGCGGGAAAATTCATCTGCAGGCCTGAGGATACTCGCTTCCGCGATAGCGGGCCCACGGACAACTACCTGGTCGTGTTTCCGCGAACGTCGGTTTACATCCGTCATGCCGGGTCGCGGGAGTTCGTTGCCGATCCCACGCTCTCGACCATATACAACGCTGGACAGGAATACACCCGGGGTGAGCTGCATCGCGAAGGTGATCGGTGCGACTGGTACGGTGTGTCGCGCGACGTCGCACTCGAGATCGCCGGCGCCTTGAATCCGCGAGCTTACGATCTCCTCGAACGCGGATCGGTTGACAACCTGGAGGCCGAGGAAACGATTATCGGCCTTGTTTCGCAGGTGATCGCGCGAGCGGCGGCACGCCCCGCGACAGCCGTCCAGCGATCGAACGAAGCTCACCGCGATCTCGTTCAACGTGCGCGAGCAATTTTTCTCGAATCAATAGAAGAGCGGCTCAGTGTGCCGGCACTCGCCGTGAGACTCGGTGTTTCGGCGTTTCACCTCTGCCGCGTGTTCCGCGAGCAGACAGGCATGACTCTTCACGGTTTCAGGCTCGAGGTTCGCCTTCGCACGACGTTGGAGCGACTTGAAGACCCGCGGGCAGACCTGTCACGGATTGCAGTCGATTTCGGCTTTGCGAGCCATAGCCATTTCTCGACAATGCTTCGCCGTCACTTCGGCAGTACGCCGCGGGAAGTCGGGCACTCGCTCACCAGCTGATTTCCGGTAAAGCGACCTGAAACTAACTGACGGTGAACGGCGTCAAATCTGTCATGACCGCCGCGGCCTCCTTTGCAGTCCCCGCATCCACCCGCTTTCGCAGGCATGAGCACGACACGTCACATGTCTGTATCGTGCTCGCGGGTGGATTTAGCGAACGCGTATCCACTGGCTGGCGTGATGTTGGCGCCGGCACGGTCCGGGTGTCAGGTGCCGCCAGTCACGACATCGACTTCAGTACGGTCGGCGCAACGTGTATGGTCCTCGACGTCGATGCCGAATCGATGGCTGGACCGCAATCGCCACGATTCATCGATCGTGACCAGCAGCTCATTGCGATCGCCGGCACCCTCGACCGCTATGCGAAAAGAGTCGACCCGCTGGCACGCGTCAGAACCGCTGACCTGACGACGGAGCTTCTCGCGCAGATCGATCGCAGGCTGCGCGGTAAGGACGCGCCACCGCCCCCCTGGCTCGCCAGGATTCGCGACCTCGTCAACGATAGCCGCGGCGAAGTCTCGGTCGAGGATCTAGCCCGTGAAGCTGGAGTCCATCGCGTTCACATAGCGAGAACCTTTCGCGACCACTACGGCATCACTGTAAGTACCTACGCAAGACGAGTCCGCGTCGAGAGCGCGATCGCCCTGCTTGCCACGAGCACGATGACACTATCACAGCTCGCTTTCGATTCCGGCTTCGCAGACCAGAGTCACCTGACGCGGGAAATTCGCGCGGCCATCGGCGAAACGCCGGGCGCGTTACGGGCGAGGTTACATCCGTTCAAGACCTGACGCGGCCCTGCTCGTAGCTTGCCGCGGATGAAATATCTCGCACTTGCCATCGCAGCCCTTGGCGCGACGCACACTCTCGACGCACAGGGCACCGACATCGCCGCCTGGCGCCAGGACCTCCGCGTCATCGCCGAGCAGGTTCCTGCACGCCATCCCGATGCGTTCTACAGAATGTCGAAGTCGAGCTGGGATTCCGCTGTCACTTCGCTGGATGCGCGGCTGCCGCGCATGACTCGCAATCAGGCCATGGTAGCGTTCATGCAACTCGTGGCGATGATCAACGACGGTCATACGGCGATCAATCCGCTGTTCGATCCCGCGCTCGACGTTCACTATTATCCAATCGAGCTGCATCTCTTCGACGACGGACTCTACGTCAAGGCAGCAGCACCGGCCTACGCATCGATAGTCGGAGCGAAGGTGATGCGCATCGGGTCTGCGACAGCGGAAGACGCAATCAGGAGAGTTGGCACGACGGTCAGTCAGGAGAATGACTGGTTCGCTCGCGCCTGGGCCCCGGGCCGACTCAGTTTTGCCGAGATTCTCGACGGGCTCGGGATCGCGAATGCATCGCAACCACTGGCGCTTGTGATCAAGCGCAACGGGCGCCAGGCAACTGCGAGCATCGCGGTCGCTGGCAGGTACGTCCCTGGCGGCCACAACCCGCTTGCGGGAATACCGAAAGCCGGCTGGACCGACATGCGCCCTGAGTCATCGGCGCCCCTCTGGATGAAAAATCCCGGCATGCCTTACTGGTCGGAATACGTACGTGGCGACAGCACGCTGTATGTCTCGTACAGAGGCGTGATCAACATGCCGCGTCCCACAAACCAGCAGTTCTGGCAAAGTGTATTCGCGACTGCTGATTCACTTCCAGTGAACCGGCTCGTGCTCGACCTGCGCGAAAATCCGGGAGGCAACAGCTTCTACAACCGCCAGGTCATCCGCGGAATAGTCGCGCGCCCAAAGCTCGACCAGCGGGGCAAGCTGTTCGTCATCACCAGCGGTAAGA